>LKMM01000147.1 GCA_001563885.1 Natrialbaceae archaeon B1-Br10_E2g27 | reverse complement strand
CTCGCCTCTGGTGTTAGCACGTGAACGATCGTCAGCGTTCCCTCCCAGACGCTCGTCTGGACCGCTGCGTGTTCGATCGCCGCCTCGCTAACCTCGGAGCCATCAGTTGCGACTACGTACTCCATACCCCTACGTTTCGACTCGATCACAATAATTGCTCTTCGATTCTCGCCGCCGGGGAACGAAACCTGTAGACATCAAACGCGAGTCGACTCGAGGTGGCGATCACACAGTTCCGTCCGATAGTATCAGAACGGCCCCATGCCGCCGAGGCCGCCACCACCACCTTGCTGTTCCATCTGTTTCATCATCCGTTGCATCTCCTGTTCGGAGCCCATGTTCTGGAACTGCTTGATGGTCCGTTCCATCATTTTGTACTGCTGGAGGAGTTCGCGGACGTCGTCTTCGCTCGTGCCCGACCCGCGAGCGATGCGTTCGACCTGACTTGCACCCACTGCCTTCGGGTACTCTTTTTCGGCTTCGGTCATCGAGTCCATGATAACCTGGAATCTCCGCATCCGGTCTTGGGTGACGTCCATCGCGTCATCTGGCAACTGGTCTTTGATCCCGCCGCCGAAGCCGGGGATCATATCGAGTACCTGATCGAGCGGCCCCATGTTGTTCATCGCCTCCATCTGCTTTTGCATGTCGTTCAGGGTGAAATTGCCCTGCAACATGTCCTCGGGATCCCAGTCGTCTTCCTCGAGGTCGGTTTGCTCCATCGCCCGCTCGACGCGCTCGGCCAACTGCGAGAGGTCGCCCATCCCCAACAGCCGGGAGATAAAGCCGTTTGGCTCGAAGCGTTCGACGTCCTGGACCTCCTCACCAGTCCCCAGGAAGGCAATCGAGGAGTCAGTCTGGTCGACCGCTGTCAACGCACCGCCACCCTTGGCAGTGCCGTCTAATTTCGTGATGACGACGCCGTCGATGCCGATCGACTCGTCGAACTGACTCGCCTGGTCTTTGGCCCCCTGACCGATCGCCGCATCCAACACGAGCAACGAGGTATCGGGGTCGACAACGCCCTCGATATCTTCGATCTCATCGATTAGATCGTCTTCTAGGGCGTGACGTCCTGCTGTGTCGACGATATGGACGTCGGCTTCGCTGGTCTCGGAGAGTCCCGTCCGGGCAATATCGACGGGATCGTCGTTGTCCGGATTCCCGTAGAAATCGACTTCCGCACGGGCACACATCTCTTTGGCCTGGTCGTAGGCACCAGGACGGAAGGTGTCGGTCTGGATTACGGCCGGGCGCAGCCCCTTCGTCGAGAACCACCACGCCATCTTCGCCGCGGAGGTCGTCTTCCCGGATCCCTGCAGGCCAGCGAGCAAGATCGTCTGTTCCTCGAGTGGAAGTTCAGTCGAGTCGCCGATGAGTTCGACTAACTCCTCGTAGACGATTCGCAGGACGAAATCCCGGGCCGGCGTTCCGGCTGGGGGCTCTTCCTCGAGTGCACGCGATTTGATGTTGTCCGACAGCTCCATCACGAGCGAGACGTCGACGTCGGCGGCGAGCAAGGAGCGTTGGATCTCCTTTACGACCTCCTCGACGTCTTCTTCGCTGATCCGTGATTTCCCGCGGAGTGTATCCAAGGTGCCCCGCAGGGAACTGCCGAGATCGTCGAGTACCATTTGTTCGGTGTACGGGTCGACGGCGTTAAAGACTTTTTCTACGGGGCAGCGCTGTCGGAGGGGGCAAAAGACGGGGGCGAGGAGCGTCGACCGCCTCGAGGCGCGTGCACATATATCAATTTAAAAAATATTATCTCTCTGGTGCAATAAGTCTCGGCCACCTTCTTTGGGCCTCTCGGCACCAATCTCTTCTTGCTCAACAACAGCAGTTGTCGGTGGCGAGTATTATTTTGTATTCAAAAGTGATTGTTCGGTTCTCTGCCTTTGGGAACGAGAACTGATAGTTTAAAATTTGATACTAAATATACACGTGGTGTCAAATTATGACACACTATCCGGGCAACAGCAGCGTGAGAAGTGCTGAATCAGTTGCCAACAATCTGGAACGATTTGCCGCAGACGATCCAGACTATCGGCTCGTCGAGGTTGACATGGACCCAGAAGTATACGACGATTGGCATATACCTGGAGCGGTCCATATCGACTGGGAGGCTGATATCAACAGTGGCCTCGGTGGAAAGATACTCGATGCAGACGAGCTTGAACCACTACTTGGGGAGCTGGGAATCACCAACGAAACAACTGTTGTCCTGTACGGGGACAAAGCAAACTGGTTCGCTGCCCACGCCTACTGGGCGCTGAAATATTACGGTCACGAGGATGTGCAATTGCTCGACGGCGGGCGTCGGTACTGGAAAATGCATGACTTCGAAACGAGCACAGACACCGAACCAACGTATCCGACACAGGAGTACACTGTCTCTGGAACCAATGACAGTATCAGAGCACTGAAACCGGAGGTCGAAGACGCAATCGAGTCCGACACGTCACTCATCGACGTCCGGAACCCACAGGAGTTCCGGGGTGAAAAACCGCCTGCAGAGATACCGAACACGACCGACCGCGAGGGCCATATCCCGAGTGCAAAAAATATTCCCTGGGGGGAGGCCGTCGATATGGATGGCCGGTTCAAACACCCACAGGAGTTAAAAGAGGTATACAGCGAGTTTCTCGGTGACGGTGAATCGATTTCCTACTGCCGGATTGGAGAGCGAGCGTCTATCACGTGGTTTGCGCTTTCCGAACTGCTCGGTGTAGATGCTGCCAACTACGACGGTTCGTTCACAGAATGGGAAGCAGACAACGATGCGCCAGTAGCCACCCTCGGAGGTGACAGACAATGAGTATTACACAAACGACTGACGGAGAGGTGATCGGCAAGAAAGTAAACGTCTGCATCGACGGTGTCATGTCCGTCTTCCAGAGTCGAATGCGAAACATTTTGGACGATCATGGCATCGAACGACCCGACCCAGCCCCAGATGAGTGGTATCCGGTAGAGAACTTCCTCGAGGTGTTGACTGTTGTCGAAGAAGATGTCGGTGAAAATGCCCTGACGAAAATCGGTGAAGCGACGCCAAAGTTCGTCGAGTGGCCAACGTCTCCGGACGCTCCAGGCGCAGCCCTGAAGGGTCTTCTCGAGATGTTTGAACAGAACCATCGAAACGTAGATGGAGGGTACAGTTTCGACCAGACGGGTGAGTCGACTGCGCGTATCACGTCAACGACCCCATATCCAGAAGCCTGGGAGGAAGGACTAATAAAGGGGGCTGCAGAGGAACACGGCTCATCGTACGCTCGCGTAAACGTCGTCGACGATACGGAGCGTGGTAAAAAGCAGTTCGAGGTAGAGTGGTAACAGTCGGAAAATCTTTCTCACCCGGATTTCGACCGAAAAGCGTTACATCGTCATCAACTACCGCCCTTCGTCTCTTTTCCCATCGGCTGGCGTTTTCGGTACGTAAGCGTCCGCCACAGCCATTCGACCGGTCCGAACCGGAACCGTTGGACCCACCACATCGACAGCGGGATTTGGATGGCCCAGATCACCACGACGACGCCCAGTAACTCCACGCGAGTGAACTGGCCGAACAATCCGAGGCCGTGGCCGTAGAAGATCGTCGTTGCGATGAGCGTCTGGAGCAGATAGTTCGTGAAAGCGGTCCGGCCAACGGCGGCCAGCGCAGTGACGACGATGCCACCACGGAGCCACCGACAGAGAATCATCACTCCTGCGAGGTAGCCAATCGCAAGCAGCAAGCTCCCCCAGTAATTGAACTGGAAGGCAAGCGTCAGTACCGGAATCGTCTCCCAAGCGAATAGCTCACGGATCCACACGCCGACGAGGACGAGCGCAAGGCCGACGCCACCGACACCGACGAGGACGCGTTTATAAAAGCGTGTACTCCGCTCGTCGGAGAGGACACCCCAGTTGTAAAGTGCCATTCCGATAATCATCAGTCCCCCGAGCATCCAGAACCACTCGAAGATGAATCCGAGCGTGTGAAACTCGAGGAGCACCGGCACACGGTGTGTCATTTGCTCGAGCCAGCCAGCCTGATAGATCTCGAGTTCGCGTTCGGGTGAAAACTCAGCGCCAAACGCAGCAAGCACTTCGGTTTCGAACTCAGCCCGGCCATCCGCAGAGAGGGAGAGATAGCTCACACCCAAAAACGCATAAAGCACAGACGGAATTGCGAACATGCCAACGCCGAGTACGAACTGGCGGGTCGGTTGCCACCGCCACACCCAGACGACGAGGAATCCACAGAGTGCATACAACACGAGGATATCGCCGTACCAGAGCAGGTAGGCGTGTGCGAGGCCGATGACGAGCAGCCAAAACGTTCGAGAGAAGTGGAGTTTTCGCCCGGAACCGCCGTTTTGGGCTTTCGATTCCAAAAACAGGACGATCCCGGCACCGAACATGAACGTAAAGAGCGTCACGAACTTCTGTTCGAAGAAGACGTGACTGATCGCCCACGCAAGGTAGTTCGCGCCGGTAAAGTCCCCGTAGAGAGCCGGGTTGAGCGCCGATACACTCGGCATCCCGAACAGCCAGATGTTGATGACCAAAATGCCAAGCAGTGCGAACCCACGGAGTGCATCGAGCGCAACGATCCGGTCAGACGGATCTGTCGGCCCGGATTCGCCTGACGCTCCCGTCGTCTCCGGACTGTCGGACGAATGTATTTTCATATAATATGGTTGCTTAGTTGATGGATTACATTTGCGCTTTGGAATCTATCAGTTGGTTTTCACCCGCTCTTTTCTCTACTCCCGATACCGTCGGTGCGTATTTGACCCGACACACACTACCAGCGAATATGAGTACGGACGAACCACTCGACCTCGAGGATGTCGACGTCGATCCAGCCGACTACGAGTCACTTACCGATGCCGACGTCCGGTTGCGGGTCAACGACCACGGACTGTATATCGCCGACGACGTAGAGACGACCGTCTCGAGTCAGGGTCAAGATCCCAAGACGGCGATCGAAAACCTCGCAGAAGCGGTCGACTCGTATACGGAAGCGACCGACGACGAACCGAGAGACGACTGGCTCTAATAGCTAAGGAATACTATTTCGGCAATATTTATGCGAAAGGACGGCCATTTTCGTAAAGTTAGCCGAACATATTCGCAACCAGACTTTATACTTTATAATCAAATGGGAGTGTATGAGGAGCCACGAGCAGTCGACGTTCGGCAACGGTGGGCTCAACGATCAACTCGACGTCGATGCGCTCATCTCGGAGGTCGGACTCGACGACGCCGAAATCGCTTGGCGCAAGGAGTTCGTCAATTTCGACGAGGAAGACGTCGAGCGACTCACTAGCTACAGTGACCAGTTCGGAGCCCATGCTGAACAGATTGCCGATGATTTCTACGACCATTTAGAGCGCTTCGACGAGACAATGGCGGTTATCGATCGCTCTGAGAAGTCCGTCGAGCAACTCAAACGCACGCAGTCTGCGTATCTCGTAACGCTTGCCGGTGGCGAGTACGGCTCACAATATTTCCGCAACCGGGCCCGGATCGGAAAGATTCACGAACTGCTCGAGATGCCGATGAAACACTATCTCGGGCAGTATGGTGTTTACTACGAGCTTATTTTCCCACTCGTGGGCGATCAGTTGGCCGAGTCGATAGCCGAGCGACTCAGGGCTGTGGGGGTTGGGGAGGAGCGAATAGAGACCGACCTCGAGAAAGTGATCGACGCGGAAGTCGAGGATGCGATTGCGGATATCCTCTCGATACTCCGGCTTATCACCCTCGATATGCAAGTGGTTACGGATACCTATCTCCACTCCTACGGCCAGAAACTCGAGGGAGCACTCGAGAGCCACCAGCGATTGATGGACGAGGTCGAAGCCGACATTCAGACGCCAATTCAGGAGTTAGAGAGCTCTTCAGCGGATGTCGCAGAGAGCACCGAAGAGATTAGCGACCTCGCACGAGCGCAGGCTGCGGCGGTTGGAGAGGCCACCGGGGAGGTAGCTGATATGTCGGCGACGATCGAAGAGATCGCCTCGACAGCCGAGGAGGTCGCTGCAACGAGCGAACGTGCCGAGAAGCAAGCAGCCGATGGCCGGGATGCGGCCGAGGAGGCGATCGAGTTGATGGAGTTAGTCGACGACTCGACGGCTGACGTCGCCGCCGACGTCGACTCCCTACAGGAACGAATCGAGGAGATCGACGCCATCGTCGAGGTGATAAACAGTATCGCCGACCAGACCAACCTGCTCGCGTTAAACGCCTCGATCGAGGCGGCAAACGCCGGCGAGGCAGGCGACGGATTCGCCGTCGTCGCAAACGAGGTCAAATCACTCGCCGAAGACTCCCAAGAACATGCAAGCGAGATCGAATCGATGGTCGAGGAGATCAAGGCGGATACCGCCGAGACGGTCGCAAGCCTCGAGGCGGCGACCGAACAGGTCGATGCGGGTATCGAACAGGTAACGGACGCGATGGATACCTTAGAGTCGATCGCCGAAACCATCCAGGAGGCAAGTCGTGGCATCCAGGAGGTATCGGCGGCGACTGACGATCAAGCAGCCAGCTCCGAGGAACTGTCGGCGATGGTCGACGAACTGCAGACACAGGCCGAACGCGTCGCCGACGAAGTCGACACTGTGGCATCGACGAACGAACGCCAGGCAGCACAGATCGAAGAGAT
>LKMM01000146.1 GCA_001563885.1 Natrialbaceae archaeon B1-Br10_E2g27 | reverse complement strand
TAATCGTCGTCCCCGACTCCGAGTTGGGCATCTCAATTCTGCCGTCGAGATTCGTGATGATCCAGTAAGCGAGGAACAAGCCAAGACCCTGGCCATGGACCAGTGGCTCTTCTTTCCCGTCGGCCAGCACCTGCCGTTCGTCTTCGGGAAGCCCAGGACCGGTATCGGCGATCGTGATACTGATCTGTTCATCAGTTTTAGTGACAGAAACAGTAACGGTCGGCTGTGGGCCGGTGTGTTCGGCGGCATTTTCGAGCAGTTCCCACAGCGCCGTCTCGATCTGTGGCAACGACTGGGCAACCGCCGTCTCCGGGATTTCGGTCGTTACCGTCGTCTCCGGGAAGCGATCCTCGAGTCTGGTAACCGAATCGGTGATGATCGGAACGAGATCGATCGGCGCTAACTCCGGCGATAGCTCGCGGTTTGCCTCGATTCGACGAGCCGACTCGGTGATATCCAACAGCTGGTCGGTCGCTTCAACGATCGTCTCTGCGTTCGATTTCTCATCACCATCGAGTTCGGCTGCCAGCATCTCAGCACGCCCACCGATGACCGTCAGTTCGGTGCGAACGTTGTGACGAAGGACGCGATTCATGACACTAATCAGCCCTTCGCGCTGGCGTCGGTGACTCGTATCCCGCACCATCGCCTGTACTGCAACGATGTCGGCTGGCGTCTGGGCGTCCTGGTCGACACTCGGGTCGTATATCGGAACGACCCGCACGTCAGTGTACACGGTGTGGCCGGATTTGGTTGCAATCGGGAGATCACGGACCTGGAGTGAGTTCCCGCGTGTGACCTCCTCGAAATAGCCGGTCGCCTCGGCTAGCGTCGTCTCGTCCGGAGCAAGGATCGAGATTGGCTCGTCAGTGAGCTCCTCGGCCGAGTAGCCCAGAAACTCCTCGGCTGACGGCGAGACATACCGGAACCGCTTTTCGAGATCGATCTGGAAGGTAAACGCAAAGCTTGCTGCCATAATGGCCCGCTCGAGTTCGTTTCGTCGAGCGAGTTCGCGCTCTCGCTGGATGAGCCGACGACGTTGGCGTTCACGATTCGTGACATCGGCGAGTGTAAGAACTGTTACTGTGGAGTTTCCAATCGTCGTTGATCTGGAGGAAACGACGTAGTACTCCGAGTCGCCGTCGCCGTCGCGTTCGACAACCCGCTCATCACTATCACGAGCAGCCGCCACATCCGGGAGCACAGTGGCCAGTTTCTCACCGACCGCTCCCTCGAGTTCCGGAAACGCACGCACAGCGCCAGTGGAAGACTCTCGAATGCGATCGTTGCCGTCGACAATGACGGCTGCATCAGTACTCTGGGTCGCCGTCCGGACCGCCAGAAGCTGGTCACCAAAGAAAACCACTGCCCCGATGGCGAACGCTGCGACGCCAAGCGGTGCATAAATGAAGGCGATCAGGTCCGGGATCGCGATTGCAACGAGATCCAGTGTGACAGGTAGTCCCAAGAGAGCAGTAATAAGCGCCAGCGTTCGTGTCTCGTACTCCGATTCGACGTACAGTTCAAAAATCATAAACAACCCAACAGCTGCAAGCACGTATGCCAGCCCGGTTGACGCCCAGTGGATCACCCCGTGGTCGATGGCCAGATGCGCGAAAGGCGTAGTCACTTCAGTTGTGGTGAAATACAGGCCGTGAATCGGGTTTGTGAGCTTTATGACCACCACAGTAAGAAACACGCCACCACTGAGTCGCCGAAGTGTCGGGTCCGTATGCAGGCGGCGACCGGTGTACGCAGACGCAAAGTACAGCCACGCCCACACGGTTGCAAACCCAACTATCAGTCCAACTAGATATGTGGCCTCTCGAAACGGATCGGGGACGAGGAAAAATCCCGCTTTGAGAACGCTCCAGATTCCGGTCGTCGCGAGCAATCCAACCAATCCATACCGCAGTTCAGCGTCATCCACCGTCCACGCCCGTGGAATCACCGAAAAACAGGCAACCCCACTGAGCAAAAACAGGCCGATATAGGCGGTGGCGCCAGACAGCACCCACGAAACAGTCATTCAGTTAGTTATTGATGGGCCAAGAGAAGTATAAATAGTTCGTTCAGATGCGACTGATCACAGCCTGTAACCTACTGCTGTATCTCTTCCCAAACCGTTCGGGGAGTCGAACCAAAGACCATGAGATCAGGCCGGTCGCAGATGCTCACAGTCACCCGCAGCGACCGTCTCCCGACCGTCGTCGGTCTCGAGTGCGAGCGCGCCCGACTCGGTGACGTCGACGGCCTCACCGACGAGTTCGCCCTCGGGTCGGTCGATCCGAACCCGCTGGCCGAGTGTCAGCGCCAGTTCTCGCCAGGCGGGGACGACACCCTCGAGGTCGCGACGATGATTGTCGAATGCCTCGAGCAGCCGCTGGACGAACAGGCGTCGGTCGACGTCGCCGACTTCCTCGCGAATCGTCGTCGCGCCATCTGGGAGGGCTGTAGCGTCGATATTGGCGTTTATGCCAATCCCGACGATGAGCCACTCGATGCGGTCTGTCTCACCTTCCATCTCGGTGAGAATCCCTGCGAGTTTGCGATACGCTCCGTCCTCACCGACCGGAACGACGACGTCGTTGGGCCATTTGATCCGGGCATCGACGCCCGCCTCGCGTGCCGCGTTGGCGGTTGCGACCGACGCAGCGAGCGTATACAACGGCGCACTGGCTGGCGTAATTTCCGGCCGACTGATGATACTGACCCAGATGCCGCCACTCGGAGCCGACCACTCGCGCTCGAGACGGCCGCGGCCGCCGACCTGTTCGTCGGCGAGGACGGCGACGTCCGACTCACCGTCGGTCGCTCGCTCCCGTGCGCGGTCGTTCGTGCTCTCGATCGAATCGTGGTATTCGACACTAAAGGGAGCCTCGAGGCCGTACTCGACGGTCGGACCGTCGTATGCCGTGATCTCGGTGAGTTCGTAGCCGCTGGCGTCGCTTTCGATCTCGAATCCCGATTTACGAAGCGTCTCGATGTGTTTCCAGACCGCCGCCCGCGAAATGTCGAGGTCATCGGCGAGTTCGGGACCCGAGACCGGCCCGTCGGCGATCGCCTCGAGGATTGCGTGTCGCGTCTCGTTCATACGTCTCGAGGGGGTCGAATCCATTTGAATCGGACGGTTGTACGAACCCATTGGCCCAACGGTTTTGTTCGTCGCGGAGCTACCACGGCTATGACAGCGCCTGCGGATCTTGTAGTGACGAACGCCCAACTCCACACCCTCACGGAACCCGACACCGTCGCGGAGGCACTCGCAATACGTGACGGTGCGATCGTCCGGATCGGCAACACACACGAAGTCGCCTTACTCGAGGGCGTCGAGACCGACGTCATCGACTGTGGCGGACGGGTCGTTCTGCCAGGGTTCATCGATGCCCATACCCACATGGAACAACTCGGCCAGCATCTGGTTCATGCGGACCTCTCGAAGGCGCAAAGTCGCGAGGACGCCCTCGAAATTCTCGCGACACAGGCCGAGCGTGAGCCCGACCGTGAGTGGGTTCTTGGCTTTGGCTACGACGACAGCGAGTGGCCCGATGATGGACTGCTCACCCGCGACGGCCTCGATTCGGTTTCCGAGACGCGACCGGTTGCTGCCCTCCGGGTCGACCTCCATACGATCTCGCTGTCTTCGCGGGCACTCGAGGAACTCGACGACGACCTTCCAGCGGCTGACTGCCGGCGAGAGGGCGGCGATCGAACCGGCGTCGTGGTCGAAGACGCCGCCGAAGCTGTCAGAAAGTATCTCACACCGGATCGCGACGAGATGGACGAGTTGCTCACGGCCGCGACCGAGTATGCGGTCGAACGCGGTGTCACTGGCGTCCACGACAAGGTCCGGGGTTCGGTCGCACCTCGCGTCTACCGCGAACTGGCGGCAGCGGGCGACCTTCCACTACGGGTGCGCATCGACTACTGGAGTGACCACCTCGAGGCCCTCTCGGAGGTCGGGCTGGGAACGAACGACGGCAGCAGTCGGGTCCAGACGGGTGCGATCAAGTCCTTCTCGGATGGGAGTCTGGGGAGCCAGACGGCAAAGCTTTCCGAGCCGTACGCAGACGCCCACGGGCAAACAGCGACCGAAACGGGCCAGTGGGTCGTCGACCCCGACGACCTCCGCGATTTGGTTACCCGCGCCGACGACGAGGGCTATCAGCTCTGTGTGCACGCGATCGGTGACGAGGCGATCGACGTGACGCTGTCGGCACTCGAGTCGACGCCCGACCCCGTAGGCTCACGCCATCGGATCGAACACGCAGAACTCGCGACCGACGAGCAGATACGGCGGCTTTCTGAGGCAGGGATCGTCGCCTCGATGCAACCGAACTTCCACCGATGGGCCGAAAACGGCGGGCTCTATGACGACCGACTCGGCCAGAAGCGTCGCCAGCGAACGAACCGGCTTCGCCGCGTTCTCGAGGCCGACATCCCGCTTGCCTTTGGCTCCGATTGTATGCCGCTGGATCCGCTTTTGGGTGTCCATTACGCGGTCAACGCGCCAACCGAAGCCCAGCAACTGCCCGTGACCGACGCCCTGCGAGCGTACACACACGGCGCGGCTTACGCCGGCTTCGACGAAGATCGGCTTGGAACGCTCGAGGTGGGCAAACGTGGCGATCTGGTGATCCTCGAGGCCTCGCCGTGGGACCAGCCCGATCGGATCGACGAAATCAACGTGGTGGGGACGGTCGTCGACGGCGAGGTCGTCTTCAAAGCGCCTCTCCTGGGAGAACTCACAGCACCACCGTCTCAGTCCAAGCGTTGACTGGACTCTCAATCGGTACTGGGAGATCTCGTGCCGTTGTTAATAATTTTGTTGGAGCAGATAATAACTACTATTACGCCAGAGCTCATATTGCTACTCGAATGTCCGACGACTCGATCCCCGTCACGGTACTGTCCGGAACGCTCGGTGCCGGGAAGACGACGATGCTAAACCACGTGCTGTCCGAAACCGACCGCGAGGTTGCCGTGTTGGTCAACGACATGGGCGAGGTAAACGTCGACGCCGACCGCGTCGCCGAATCCTCAGACATCACCGAAGACGACGAGGAGTTGATCGAACTTTCGAACGGCTGTATCTGCTGTGAGCTTCGAGGCGACTTACTCGATGCCATCGGGGAGCTTACCGCCTCCGATCGGGAGTTCGATGCCCTCGTCGTCGAATCGACCGGCGTCGCCGAACCGCTGCCAGTCGCCCAAACGCTCACCCTCGGGTTCGATCAATCGGACCTCGAGCCCACCGAGTTCTACGAGGAAACTGGCATCGAACCACTCGAGAACTGCCATCTGGATACGGCAGTGACCGTCGTCGACGCCCACCAGTTCCAGTCGGCGATGGAATCCGACGAGATCCTCGACGACGACGGCACGAAAAAACACCTTGGGGACTTACTCGTCGAACAGATCGAGTTCTGTGACGTCCTCGTGTTGAACAAGTGTGATCTGGTCGACGCCGAGACGCTCGAGGAGATCGAAGCGACCCTCGAGGTACTCCAGCCGCGGGCGACGCTCGTCCGAACCGAACACGGCGAGATCGACCCCGATTCGATCATCGAGACCGACCGGTTCGACTTCGAAGAGGCCAGCCAGTCGGCCGGCTGGATCAAAGAACTCGAAGAACCACACGCCTCCGCGGAGGAAGAACACGGTGTGACCTCCTTTGTCTTCGAGGCCCGCCGACCGTTCCATCCGGAACGACTCGCAGATACGTTAGATGACTTTCCCGACGAGGTCGTTCGCGCGAAAGGCCACTTCTGGATTGCAAACCGCGAGGACGAAGCGCTGACGATCAACGTCGCCGGCCAGTCGATCCGCGTCGGCCCCGGCGGACAGTGGATAGACTCCCTGCCTGCAGCAGAACGCGAGGAAAAAGTAGCCGAAATCCCCGAACTCGAGGAACTCTGGCACGACCGCTGGGGCGACCGGGGCACCCGACTCGTCGTTATCGGCACCGAGATGGACCACGAGGAGGTTCGATCGGCACTCGAGGCTAGCCTCCTCTTCGACGACGAACTCGAGGACGACTGGTCGGCCTACGAGGATCGGTTCCCGACGTTCGAACCGCCCGAGGAAGAGGGTCACGACCACGAAGCCGACACACCCACCACCGACGGCAGCGACGAACAGGAGGAGATCGGCCTCGCCGACTAACCTGAGAGTCACCGTGAGTGAATACGACACCGAGACCGAACCGACCGATACCGCTACCGAGCCGCCGCTTCCCGACGTCTCGCCGTGTTATGAGGCGTACATAGAGCGCAACGACCACGTTCCCGATTCGTGTACGATCTACTCGTCGCTTTCCGCACACGCGCCACGCAAACAGTGGATCAGAGCCTGGGGCGATGCGTTCGTCTCACGGGAAGAGACACGATAACTCGGACGGTATTCGAACTATCAGGCCGGCTGACCGGCCACCACCCAGATCCAACCAAATGTCAACTGCATTTCAGACCGCCGTCAGAACCGCCGTCTCCGATACCGACCGACGAGACGCAATCGACCAACTCGTTCGCGAGGGCGAACGAACCAACCTCGGCATCCTGGTCCGGATGCACGGCCTGCGAGGGACCTTCCGTCGACAGGCACTAAACGGCCTTGCCCGCTGTAACGGAACCACCGAACTCGAGGCACTCGCCGAAGATACGACAGTCGACCC
>LKMM01000014.1 GCA_001563885.1 Natrialbaceae archaeon B1-Br10_E2g27 | reverse complement strand
TGGTCTGCGACGACGAGCGCCCGTCGTGAAACGCGGCACATTCCGTCCGCGATATCGATTCCGACGGCCGGTCCGATCGCTCGAGGCGGCGCTTCGAACGGATCCGCGAGAACGTCGTCCCAGGGGCTGATCGAATCGTCCCACTCGCGAGCGCCGACTTCGACCGGGGAACACGGGCGATCGATCCTGGTGGGCTTGTCACGCCGTTTTCCTCCCGGTGTAACATGATCTCGTCTTTCACAATCGGCTCTCGGACGATCAGCCGTCCTCGTGAGCCCAAGAGGTGATCTCATCGTAATCGCCGGGAGGAACAGGGCCCTCGAGCAGCGGATCGTCGGTGTCGGACATCCACTCGTATAATCGTCGGGAGAGGTCGGTTCGAACGTCCTGGTAGGTGGGTTCGAACACCACATTGTCGTCTTCCTGTGGGGTTTCGTGGAGGTCGTACAGTTCCTCGTAGGGCCGCTGGGGGATGCCGTCGGTTTCTCGAACCGTACGCCCTGCCTCGCTGGCGAAGATGTCTTTCGTGAGGTACACCTTCGGCAGGTGCCAGAAGCTTCGGATGTACTTGTATCGCTCCGTACGGATCGCTCGAACCGGGTTGTACATATCGTGCCACGTCATCTCCGCGAACAGTTGCGTGCGAGGGTCGTACTCGCCGCCAGTCAACAGCCCGAGAGCGCTTCGGCCGTCGAGGTCGTCGGGTCGCTCGCTGTCGGCGTCGACGAGGTCGAGAATCGTCGGCAAGATGTCTACGTTGGAAAGCAGTTCGTCGTAGCGGGTTCCGTCGTCGGCGACGCCCGGGCACCGAAGTAACAGTGCCGCTTCGATGCCGGCGTCGTAGCAACTTCCTTTCGCCCGCGGAAAGGCGATACCGTGTTCGGTGGTAAAGATCACCATCGTCTCCTCGTCGAGTCCGGCCGCCTCGAGTGCGTCGATGATCGTCCCGACGGCGTCGTCGAGGGCATGAACCATCCCGTGCATCTCCGCTAGGTCCTGTCTGATCCCGCGGCGGTCCGGCAGATACGATGGCGGTCGAACCTCGTCGGGATCGGCCGTCTCGTAGTGGTCGTTGTCGAACCCGAACCGGCCGGTCTCTTCTTCGACCCGGTGGAGTTCGAAAAACCCGACCGAGGCGAAAAACGGCGATTGGAACGCTTTGCGCTCGAGAAAGCCCGAGAGAACCGACGCGACGTTTCGCGCCCGGTTGGCCTGGTGGACCTCCGGGGAAACGCCCGGGTAGAGATTTCCCTCGGAGTGGACGTAATCGTATCCGAGCCGGTCGGTATCCTGAGTGATGTGCTGGAGGCCGAATAGGTGGGTCTCGTATCCAACGTCGTCGAGATACTGTGGGAGGATGCGTTCGTCCTCGTGAAGTTCCCAGTTGCCGTGGGCAAGTCCCATCAGTCCATTGACGTGGGGATACCGGCCAGTGACGAAGCTCCCGCGGCTTGGCGAACACTGCGGTGCCGTCACGAAGTGATTCTCGAAGCAGACACCGGAATCAGCGAGGGCGTCGATCCGCGGTGTCTCGATATCGGCACCGTAACAGCCGAGATACCGGCCGAGGTCGTGACACATCAACAAGACGATGTTCGGTCTCGAAGGACCCATAGAGGGGAGCGTTCACCAACTCTACGAATAACTATTGGGGGTCGATCTCGAAATAGTACTCATCAGCATATGACTCGAGTATGATACTAACGACGACCGCCGCAACCGCACGCACGTTGCGGACGACTGTTGTAAGAAGTATCACTCCTCAGGTCGCAGCCGGACGATCGGCGCATCGCCGTCATCGACTGCCACGTACAACGCACCGTCGTCCGGTCCGACGACGACGTCACGAATCCGCCACCCTCGGTCCTCGAGCAGCCGTTCTTCGTGTTCGACGTCGGTCCCATCGACGCTGAATCGCGCGAGTGCCTGTGTTGCCAACCCACCGACGAACAGATCACCCTCCCAGTCGGCGAAGGCATCACCATCGTAGAACGTCGCCCCTGCGGGTGGGAACCCACCGCTCTCACACTCCCAGTAGTAGACCGGATCGACGACGTCCTCGCGCTCGAACGGATCGTCACCGACCGGGTCGTCGGTACCGTACGCACAGCCCGTATGGGCGATCGGCCAGCCGTAGTTGCCGCCCGCCTCGAGGACGTTGATCTCGTCGCCATCTTCTTCGCCGTGTTCGCTCACCCAGAGGTCGCCCGTCTCGGGGTGGACCGTCATCCCCTGACAGTTTCGGTGGCCGTAGCTGTAGATCGCGTCGATGGCGTCCTCGTCGTCGACGAACGGGTTGTCTTCGGGCACCGAACCGTCGTCCTCGAGACGTACCGTCGTCCCAATAGCGGTCGATCGGTCCTGTGAGACGTGGTCTTCGCTGAACTCCTTCGAGCCCCGATCACCGACCGTAAAATAACAGTCGCCATCGGCGTCGAAAACCACCCGCGAACCGTAGTGTTGGCCCGAATCGACAAACGGCTCGACGACGTACAGTTCTTCACCATCCTCGAGCGCGGGTTCGCCGTCGTCGAGTCGCGCCCGTCCGAGCGCCGTCGTCGTCTCGCCGTTGTGCGGTTCCACCGCAGAGCCAGCGGAACTCCGTTCTGCGCTGTCGTCGTTTGCAATCGAGTACGTCAGGTAAATCCAGGGCTCGTCGTCGAACTCGGGGTGTGCCTCGACGTCGAGCAACCCACCCTGGCCGCCCGCATCGACACCTGGCGTCCCCGACACCGTCTCGAGTGTCTCCGACTCGAGATCGACGAGCAGCAGTCGCCCCGGGCGTTCGGTAACGAGCAACCGCTCGTCGGGGAGAACGGACAGTCCCCAGGGCTCCTCGAGGCCGTCTACGACGGGTTCGACCTCGAACCGGTCGTCGGATTCGTAGGTGAGCGCGTTGGTACAGCCGGCAAGTGATGCCGAAAGGCCTACAGCAGACGCCGAGAGAAACCGTCGTCGGTTCACATGCAAGCCTTCGGGAGAAGCAAAAAAAGCGTTTTCCTGTATACGCCAGGGAGTCACGGCCTCGAGCCCGGCGTCAGTCCGTTTAGCCAGTGCAGATTGTCGACACGCTTTATAACGTTCGCTCCGGACGTATGGATATGAGTTCCGTTCCGGATCGCTCGGAGGTTGCCGAAGAATATACCTGGGACCTCGAGAGCATCTACGCGAGCGACGACGACTGGGAGGCGGCGTATGCGGCTGCCACAGAGCGGGTCGAGGAACTGTCCAACTACGAGGGGCAGGTCACCGACGATGCCGAGACGCTACGTACCGTACTCGAGTTGCGCGATGAGCTTATGCGGGAGATATCAACCGTCGCCGCCTACGCTCGGATGCGCCGGGACGAGGATACGACCAACCAGGAGTATCAGGCGCTAACGGCGCGGTCCCAGTCGCTAGCTGCCGATGCCCAGTCGGCCGCGTCGTTCATCGAGCCCGAACTGCAGGAGCTGACCCGTGAGGAGTTCGAGGCGATGGCCGAGACGGAGCCAGCCCTCGAGACCTACGACCACTACGTCGACGACGTCTTGCGGATGAAACCACACACGCGGTCGGCAGAAGTCGAAGAGCTACTCGCAGAACTGGGAGAGATCACGGGGGCGACGGGCGAGGTCTACACCATGCTGTCGAACGCGGATATGGGGTTCCCGACCGTCGAAGACCCCGACGGCGAGTCGGTTACCATCACCCAGAGTAACGTCGTCAACCTGCTCAAACGCCCCGACCGCGAGTTCAGACAGCGGGTCTATGAGAGCTACTTCGACGAGTGGGCGTCGATGCGAAACACGGTCGCGGCGACGTACAAAAACAGCGTCAAAGCCGACGTCAAACTGGCCCAGGCACGCAACTACGACACTGCCCGCGAGGCTGCACTGGACGGCCCTAACGTCCCTGTCTCGGTCTACGATACCCTCGTCGAAACCGTCCACGACAACATCGATACGCTCCACCACCACGCCGAACTCAAACGCGAGGCACTCGAGGTCGACGAACTGCGGATGTGGGATCTCTACATGCCCCTGACCGGCGGCGAAGGGCCGGACGTCGAGTACGACCAGGCGACTACGTACGTCGTCGACGCTCTCGAGCCATTGGGCGAGGATTACCAGTCACGCGTCGCAGAGGGGCTCGACTCGCGGTGGGTCGACGTCTACGAAAACGACGGCAAGCAGTCGGGAGCCTACTCCGGGGGAACCTACGATACCCAGCCGTTTATCCTGATGAACTACCAGGACGACATCTCCTCGATGTATACGCTTGCCCACGAACTCGGCCACTCGATGCATTCGGAACTGACCAAAGACGAACAGCCCTACGTCTACTCCGGGTACGAAATCTTCGTCGCCGAAGTCGCAAGCACCGTCAACGAGGCCCTGTTGACGAATCACCTCCTCGAGAGCGTCGACGACCCAGAGTTCCGACGGGCCGTATTAAACGAGTTCGTCGAACGCGTGCGGTCGACGCTGTATCGCCAGACGCTGTTTGCCGAATTCGAACACCGCGCCCACGAACTCGAGGAAGCCGGCGAGCCACTGACTGCGGATCGACTCGACGAACTCTATCGCGGGCTCAAAGAAACCTACTACGAACCCGCTGTCGTCGACGACCGGATCGCCCGCGAGTGGATGCGCATTCCTCACTTCTACCGGGCCTTTTATGTCTACCAGTACGCCACCGGCATCTCAGCCGCCCTCGCGATCACCGACCGCATCTTCGAGGAAGGCGAGTCCGCAGCCACCGATTACCTCGACTTTCTCCGTCGGGGCTCTCGGGAGTATCCACTCGAGTTATTAGAGATTGCTGGCGTCGACATGAGTCGTTCGGAGCCAGTCGAGCGTGCACTTGGGACCTACGGCGAGCGTCTCGAGGAGTTCGAGACGTTGCTCGAGTGATCAGCCGGGAGTATCAAGGAGGCGGACTCGGTCGCGGACCTGTGCGACGGTCGCCTCGTCTGCGACCTGGACGGCATTGAAGCCGTCCCTGTCGATCGGGCCGCCACGACAGTCGCGAGGCCCATCGTCGGAACAGACATCGATCCCGTACTCGACGGACTCAAAGCGCTCGAGCAGGCGAGCGTGGGCGTCATCGGAGACCACGGGTAGATGATCGGTCTCGAACAGCTCGAGGTCGTCGCTTGACTCGACGACATACGGCGTCTCGAGGCTGTCTCTGACCACCGCATGGACGACCTCGGGGCCGTCGGCTCCGCCGTACCCCCGTATCCACTTTTCGTAGACGACTCCTCTCAAGAGCGAACGATTAGCGCCGTAGACGAGCCCAGCCGTGCCCACTCCCGTGACGGTCATCCCAAGCAGTTGCCGACGCGTGAACACAATCGACACTCGGTCGCCGGCGTAGTTGTCGCTACTGGTACGGTTTTCGAAGCAGAGCCGAGGGAAAACCAACCGACTTTCTCGAGGTTCGCTTGTGGGGATTGTGGGCGTGCCCACTCGAGTGAGATATCGGTTCCAATATCGTCGAATTCCGAGGATGAATCCTTGTCGTCACCTGTCATAGAGATATATTGGCAAGAGCAGCCAAGATTGCTTTGGTTCTTTTAAACAGATCGAACAATCGGTTACCAAACACGCAGAACTGAGTCCCTACTCGATTCCGACGAGCAGTTGACTCACGGGTTGGGACTGGGAAAACCCACCGCGACCCAAAGGCACATTTATGATCGGGGACTTATCGGTGTACATCAGGATGTCTCGAAGCCCCTCTCTGCCAGACCGACCACATCGCGATATCGATCCCGATCTCCCGGCCGACGAGCGGCTCGAGGCGCTCCGGAGGCACTTTCTCGACCTCGTCGACGTCAACGATCAGTTGATAGACCAACTCGAGGTAGCCGACGAGCGCCGACAGCGGCTGCGAAAACGAGTCGATCGTGTCGAACGCGAAAACGAGGCGCTCAAAAGTTCGTCACTGTACATTGCGACGGTCGAAGATCTCATGGACGACGGTGAGGTCGTGGTTAAACAACACGGGAACAACCAGGAGGTGTTGACCGAACTCTCACCGCGGGTGGCCGACCGCGTCGAGGCCGGCGACCGGGTCGCGGTCAACGACTCGTTTGCAATTCAACGAATCCTCAGCGCCGAAACCGACGCTCGAGCACAGTCGATGGAGATTACCGAACGCCCCGAAGTCACCTACGACGACATCGGTGGCATCGACCAGCAACTCGAGGAGGTCCGGGAGGCAGTCGAACAGCCGCTTACCGAACCCGAACTGTTCGAGCAGGTCGGTATCGACCCCCCAAGTGGTGTCTTGCTCTATGGTCCGCCGGGGACGGGCAAGACGATGCTCGCGAAAGCCGTCGCCAACGAGACCGATGCCACCTTCATCAAGATGGCTGGCTCCGAACTCGTTCGCAAGTTTATCGGCGAAGGCTCGCGACTCGTCCGAGATCTGTTCGAGATGGCCCGCGAACGCGAACCCGCTATCATCTTCATCGACGAAATCGATGCCATCGCGACCACCCGAACCGAATCGAAGACATCGGGTGACGCCGAGGTCCAGCGGACGATGATGCAACTACTCTCGGAGATGGACGGTTTCGAAGCCCGCGGCGAGGTTCGGATCATCGCCGCGACCAACCGTTTCGACATGCTCGATCGTGCAATCCTCCGGCCGGGGCGGTTCGATCGGCTCATCGAAGTTCCTGAACCCGACCAGGAGGGTCGCAAACGCATCCTCGAGATCCACACCCGCGAGATGACCGTCGACGAGGAAGTCGAGTTCGCCTCGCTGGCGGCGGATACCGAAGGTTACTCCGGCGCAGAAATCGAGAGTCTGGCGACTGAAGCTGGCATGTTCGCGATCCGTGATGGGCGCACCTCGGTTCGCCAAGCGGACTTCCTCGAGGCGATCGAGAAGATCGAACGTGACGACTCGAGTGAGGTTATCTCTTCGGCTGGCTACTTCTACCAGTAACGGTCGTCAATCGCTCGTAAAGCCCGCCCGATTCTCTGAGTCGGTCCCAGAGAAAGAGCGCTGGCGGCAGCGCCACGATTGAGGCGACAAAGGAATACAAGACACTGAGTGCCATCAACAGGCCGAAATCACCGAGCACGGGCGTAATTGCAAAGGCGAGTGCCCCCGTACCAAGCGAGGTGGTGAGCATACTGCCGGCCAGTGCGCCGCCGGTGCCAGACAGGGTCGTGGTGAGTGCAGTGAGGACATCCGTTTCCTCGTCGAACTCGTCGACAAAGCGTGCAGTGATGTGAACGGAGTAGGCAATTCCAATCCCGATCGAAATCGAGAGGATGGTCGCCGTCAGTGCGTTTAACGGCATCCCGAGATACCGCATCGTCCCGATGAGACAGGCAACGGCGACCAGAATTGGGAACACATTTACGACGCCCAAGAGGGGCTTGCCCTCGAGGATCCCATAGGAAATAACGAGGAAGACGCCGGTGAGCGCAAGCGCCAGCGCAAGCCCCTGAATCGCCGAGCTAAAGATGAGTTGGCTGATGACGTCGAAGATGACGAGGCCGCCGGTCGCGGTGGCGGTGTATCGGAACTCTTCAGCGAATTCTGCACCGTCGGCGGCGGCGTCTTCCTGGGAAGCGTCAGCCTCGATCGAGTAGACGACCTGTGTGCCACGGCGGTCATCAGTGAGATACTGTTCGGCCTGTGAACTGGCCGGTGAAGCGAACAGTTCGTCGTAAATCAAATCGAGATTCCGGTCGGGGACCCCGTTTCCGCTGCGGTCGTTTCGTTCGACCAGTTCGGCGAACTCCGGGTCCTCTTCGGCGTAGGAATCGATGACCGTCAGAATACTTTCTGTCTCAGCTTCACCGCCAGGCCCGACCGCAAGGCTACTCGTCGGATCGCTGTTCGGGCTTTCGAGCGCTTCGAGTGCGTGGTCTTCCTCGAAGGGACCCTCGACAAAGATGATGATCTCGCCATCTTGATCTTGATCGAAGCGATCCTCGAGGGTGTTGATCGTCTCGGTGACGGTGTACTCTCCGGGGGCGAACGGTTCTGGGATGTATTGGACGTACCAGGCTTCCTCTTCTGGTGGGAGGAAGTCCTCCTCGTCGAAGGAGGTGTCGACGCCGGCTCCGTAGGCTCCCATCCCGCCGCCGACGATGAGCAAGACGATGACGAAGACGGCCGGTGCACGCTGACTGACAACCGCAGAAAACGAGAGCATGCGCCCGAGCGAGGACTCCTCGGAGGCAATTGGCGTCGAGTTGAACTCGGGGACGCCGTATCGGTCGCGCAGGCGGTCGACCTCGATTTTGGCGGCGGGCAAAAAGAGTCCGAAGATCAGGAACGTAAAGACGATACCCACAGCCGAGACGATCCCGAGATTTCGAATCGGCTCGAGGTCGGAGATGACGTTCGCCCCGAAGCCGAAGACGGTGGTGACGGTGACGATAATGAAGGCGATCATCAACTGGCCACTCGCAGTTCGCATGGCCTCGATGGGGTCGAAGCCCTGGACGGTCTCTTCGCGGTATCGGTTGATGATGTGGATACCGAAGTCGACACCGACGGCCAGTAACAAGACGGGAACTGAAATCTGGTTCTGATCGAACGGGAGGCCGGAAAAGCCGAGAAAGCCGAACGTCCAGATGAGTGTCATCACGAGCGCGAACAGCCCGAGTGCGAGGTCGATCGGGTCGCGGTAGGCGGCGATCAAAAACGCAAGCAGTAGGAAGACAACGATCGGCATGACGATCGCCAGCGAGTCGCCGATAATATTTTCGAACTCGTCGGTGAGCACGCCACCGCCGAACGCCTGGAGGTCCCCGGACTCGCCGTTGGCAATCGTGACGATGGTCGTCTGGAGGTCGGCGAGATCATCGCTACCGAACTCCGGTGGGACCTCGTGGGTAACGATCGTAATCGACGCACCTGCGGAGGCTTCGTTTCGATTAAAATCGTTTCCGACGAGTGCGTCAAATCTGGGATCGTCCGCTGCAGTCTGAACGGCCTGGCGAACCTCTGAATTCGTTGCCCCTTCGACTGCGCGTCGCTGTTCGGCTGGCGTCTGGGCCTCCGGATCGATGGTCTGAGCAACGATCGTCGCGGGGCCGTTTGCAGATTCCTTTCGCAACTCAGGTCGATCGTCGATTTCCTCAATTGTCCGTAAGACGCTCAGCAACTCCCCACGGGTCAGAACGTCGGGACCCGTATGAACGAGTTGTGTACTCTCTTCGTCCGCGGCGAACGGATCTTCGAACTCCTCGTTGATCGTATCGAACGCCTCCTGTTCGGGGAGGTCAGTGGTAAACCCCTCTTCGGGATCGGATTCAGTCGTGACCGCCGTCATGCCGCCGGCGAAGACGACAGTCAAGAGGAGAAAGACAACGATGACCGTCTTCGGCTGGGAGACGATTAGCTCGCTGAGCCGGTCGGTCGCCGCCTCGATCCGCTCACCAGCAGTCATCTATCGCCTCTGGTAGGCGTAGGCCCCCGCTCCGAGGCCGGTCAACACGATCGTCCCAACGATCAGCCACGGTATCCCACCTTCACTTTCGGTGACCTCGATCGCGACTCGAGTGGTATCGGACAGTTGGCTATTACCACGCTCGTCGTCATACCGGAAGTCGAACGAGATCGGGCGTGTCGACGGTGTCGTACCACTCTCTGCCTCGAGATCGAAGGTCATCGTCACCGTCTCGCCGGGCTCGAGTTCCTCGACGAACCCTTCGTCGTCGTCGCTATCGAGTGGGTCGCTGGCGAACAACCTGGCTTCGACGTCCGTGACAGTCTGGTCTAGGTTGTTCGTCACCTCGACGTCGACGAGTTTGTCCTCGCCGGCGGAAATCTGGCGATCTTGCACGTCGAGGAGGAACTGATCGCGCTGTTCGTTGACATCAACGATCGCCGCTGTGTCTTCGAACAGCCGCTGTTGTAAATCCTCATTGCGGTACTGGACGGCGAGGTCGATCTCACGGTCGACCGCTTCGGCTTCGCCACTGATATCGACCGGCAGGCTAAAGCGTGCAGACTCACCGCTGTCGAGATCGCCAACGGCGACGCTCTCTTCGATCGGAACGACGTTTGGCGACTCGTCGGTAATCCGGACGACGGCGTTTCGAACCTCGGGCCCTTCGTTGGTGATGACACCCTCGAGATCCCCATCTTCGCCCACGTAGAGATCGCTGTGGACGTCCGTAACGCTAAATCGCTGTTCGGGCAGCGGTCGCACGCTCGTCGAGATGCCCTCATCAACCCGATCGAGGCCGTCGGGGGTTTCAAACTGGACGCTTCCCTCGAGGGGATAGTATCTGACAGAGGTGTCGTCGGCAACGGCAATATCGTAGGTGACGTTCGCTGTCTCGCCTGGCTCGAGTGACTCGAGTCCGGAGGCGTCCTGTGGGCTTTCACCGAACGTAAGTCCAGCACCCATCGATTCGAACGCCACGTTTACGTTGTCCGCTCGCTCCTCACCGATGTTCTCGAGTTCGATCTCCATCGTTCCCGTATCGCCGATCTGGGTGTCAGTGTCGACGTCGACGACCGAAAAACGGGCGTCGTCGTCAACTTCAACGTCGAACGTAGTCGACATGGTCCGACTCTGGTCCTGTGTCGTGCCGCCGCTCGATTGCTGGCGAGTGTACGAATACGAGATATCCACATCAACCGAGTACGTGCCAGCTTCGACGTCGTCGGGGACGCTAATCGCAATCGGCGCTTCGCCCGGCTGAGCGTCGGTAACGGTCCCGATCGCTGTCGATCCGGACTCGACGGTCAGCGGCGTGCGGTCGGCGTCGGCTTCGACCGTCACGGCTCGAGCCGAGGTGACGATATCGCGGGACGATGCGGGACCGATACTTTGGTCGCCGGCGTTCGAGATCAACAACTGGACCTCTTGTGTCTCACCCGGGGTCACAGTTGGATCAGGGACGTGAACCTCGAGGTCAGGCGAACCACGGACGAACTCGGGTCCACCTTGTTGGGCAGCGCTAGCCCCACCAGCCGCTGCCTCACGTTCGTCGCTACCCGGCTCTTTTGCATCACCATCGATCCCCGTTTCGAGTTCATCATCCTGTCCGTCGTCGTCAGCTACGACAGCCCCGACGGCGACGCCGCCTGTAACGAGTACCACGACGAACGCGACGACCGCGACGGCTCGCCAGTTCATCCGGTAGCCACCCACTCGTCTACTGGTGGTCGAAGGCGTCCACCAGTAATCAGTGATTGTCCGCTCCGTAAGCTCTCCATACACGTGAGTCGAATCTAAAAATCAAAAACGTTTTGATTTCTGAATTCATCAATTTTGCATGGACCCAAACGGATCGCTCGAATCGGCGACTCCCGACCGACATCACTCGAGCGACGATCAGCTCCGTGCCGATCCGAACGATAAATACGCGTTACGGCCGAGCACTCAGACGAGAGAATGAGGGGATTTAGCGACGAGGAGCGCGATCGTATCAGAGAACACCTCATCGAATCCGGGCAAACCCTCTTCGCGCAGTTCGGACTCGAGCGGACGCGAATCAAAGATATCACCGCCGAGGTCGAGATCGGGACCAGCACGTTCTACCAATTTTTCGACTCGAAAGAAGCACTCTACGTCGAGGTACTGTTGCGAGAACACCAGCAGTTTCACGAGACGATCGAGACAGCTATCCCAAATGAGGAGCCGCCACGAACCCAACTCGAGTGTGCGCTTCGAACGCTGTTCGACGAGATCGAATCCAGTCCGTTGCTTTATCGGCTGATCGTCGAGGGTGAACTTCGTTCACTGCAGACCCGGCTCTCAGAGTCCCAGCGAGCGGAGCTACTCGAGCAGATTCACGGAACCCGGCTAACATATATCGACGAGTGGGTTGAGGATCCGTCGTTTCGATCGGACGATCCCGAACTCGTCGACGGACTCCTCCGGACGCTCGTCTTCGTCAGCCGGAGCAAGAATGTGGGCTCGGAAACGGGAGAACGGTCGGGATACGAGGCAGTCAAAGAGTTCCTGATCGACGTCGCCGTCGATGGCCTATTCGCCGACAGCTAATACTATCGGACGGAACTGTCTGATCGCCACCCCGTGGCGGCGATTCACGACGGACGTCCGGCAGTATAACGAAGGTCACGCCTCGAGCGGGTCCGAACCGCAACGCCTTACGCGGTCGGTCACCGAGCGCGAGTATGCGAACGATTCGAGTCGTCTGGGGGTCAGCAGCTGCTCCGACCGCGATGGCCTCTTATGACGCTGCACTCGCAGAAGCTGGTGTCGAAAACTACAACCTCGTCTCCGTCTCATCCGTGATTCCCGCGGAGACCGCCGTCGAAGCCGTCGGCACCGCACCCGACCTCGGGCCGGCCGGCGAACGACTGACCGTCGTCGAGGCTCGAGCGACGACCGCCGGGCCAGGTCGCACAAGCGCAGCCCTGGCCTGGTCCCAATCGACCGACGGCGGCCCAGGGCTGTTCTATGAAACCTCCGGCGAGATGGCCCCAGAGGATACCGAACGCCGCGTCCTCGAGGGGCTTGCCGCCGGAGAGGAACTCAGAGAGTGGCCGTTCGGTGAGTCGTCCGTCGTCACCGAACACAGCAGGGCCGAGTCAGGAGCCTACACGACGGCGCTCGTGCTTGCCGTCTACGGCGAGAGCGAGCCGATTCTCTAAGCTGTTTCGAAGGCGAATCCTTTTGACCTGTGAGCACATTGTGGTGAGTACACACTTCTCATGAACGGAAATACGCCGTATGCAGGACTCCCCGGAGAGACGAACGCCGGTCAGCGAGCCGCGGCGGATATTCCAACCCTCTCGAGTACACAAAAACGACTCCTCCATCGGGATGTCTCTCGAATCGCCGCCCGAACACGCGAGTTTCTGCCCGACGAGTACATCGTCGACGCTGACGTCACCACCGGCATCGCAGGGCCACGCGTAACCGTCGCCGTTCGCCCGCCAGTCGGCCACGCCGTAAGCGCAGGCTTTAGCCCCGACATGGACGGCGTTACCGACGAAGTCATAAGCGACGACGAACGGTCGGAAGTTGCCCGCGGCCTCGCTGCAAGTGCCGCCTTGCAGGTCAAACAGGCCGTCGACGACGACGTCAAACCGACCGGGAAGTAACGACACCGAACTCACTTTTTGAACACGACAAACCGACGATCAGTAGAGCCACTGCTCGAGTTGGTGAGCCCGTCGCTCGAGGTCGATCGCCGATTCGAGTTCGGGATCGGCAGCGAGTCGGTCGATAACGAGCAGCGGATCGACGCCGGCGCGTTCGACGGCTCGAAGCAGGGACTCGATCGCAGCCCGATTCGTCGCCAGCGACGAACACAGTCCTACCGCGAGCGCGAGCGGAACCGCTCGCTTTGGCTGTGTCGGGAACGCGTCGCTAACGTCTGCAAAGTCGGGTTCGGTCTCGGGTTCGACGCTCGTCGACTCGAGAGTCAGACAGGTCGTACAGAACGTCCGGGCGGGCGCGTCGTCTGTGAGGTGAGTGCGATACTCCTCCGGAACGGAAAATACAATCCTCGAGCCACCGCAGACAGCACAGGCCATCGGAACGTCTTTGTCAGTCTTGTGTAGACGGGCTTCCGGCAGCCAGGGCTTCGGCGTCTGCCTCGGCGGCTTCCCGTTCTTCGCGTTCTTCGGCTTCTTTTTTCTCTTTGATCTTTTTTAGGCGGAAGGTCTCTTCGCGTTCTTGTTCTTCGAGTTTCTGCTCGATGTACTCCTGGTTGTCATAGAGATCCGGAAGGAGTTTGAACTCCAAGGCGTTGACACGGCGTTTGGTGGTTTCGATCTCCCGTAACATCTTTTTCATCGCCGTCTCGACCTCGGCGGCGAGGATGATACTCTCTAAGAGATCTTCGTACGCCTCAGCAGCTTCGTCGATCCGGGCAGACGTGCCCATAATTCCATATCCTCGCTCATCGAGGCTCTTCGAGACCCGAGAGGATTCGATCTGTGGGACGACCACGCCCATGATATTTTTCGACTCGGTGGTGATCTCGGGATGTTCCTGTAACGCGGCGGCAGCACCCCGGACGGCGACGTCGCCTTCCATCGCTCGAGCCATGTTGATTTTCTTCTGGGCAGCCTCGTAGTCGTCAGCTAAGTCCCCACGGACGTCCTGGGCCTTATCCAGGATGTCCATGAACTCCATGATCAACCCGTCCCGTTTCTTCTCTAAGGTCCCGTGGCCCCGCTCGGAGAGTTCGATCCGGTCTTCGATCTCCATCAAATTCTTGCGGGTGGGCTTTACGTCCTTGGCCATCTTGGAGGACAGTTGCGGAGCCAGTCGGATAACTGTTTACAGTTTGGGCGGACTCGAGTCCAACCGTCGTCGACCGCGAAACCGCCGAACGAAAGGCCCAGGAACGTGGTGGTCTCTCCAAAACGACCAGTGGCGGACACGAGAGAGACGCCCCGAGAGACGAGACGGACGACCGTGATGGAATCGAGTATGCGTCGTGGGCGGACGACGAACGGTGAATCATCGACCGAACCCATATATTGGTGGTCGAAGAACCGTCACGATACAGAAATGACTGACAGACAGAGGCCTCCTCTCCCCGAAGACCTCGGCACGGCCGACGTCGGGTTCGTCGCCGCAAGCGGTGGCTACGTCGCCGTCTGTCTCATCGCGCTTGCAGTTACTGGTGCACTCGCACTCGAGGGGTCGGCCGCAACCGTCGTCGGCGTCGTCTCCTCGGCCGCAACCGTGGGGGTCGTCGCCGGTGCCATCCTCGCCGGAACCGTCTCCGGCCTCCCCGAACGGCTCGGGCGGCGTCGGCGAACGACTGCCCCGCTGTTTGTCGTTCCGGCCGGGTTCGCGATTGCAACCGTCGCCGTGTTGGTCACGCCGCTCTCACTGGCGACCGCCGCGGGCACCGGCCTCGGTGCGCTCGTCACCGCCGGCGCTGCCTTCGGCCTCGCCTCGATGGCCCGCGAACGATACGCTCGAGCGATGACCACTGGCGAGCCCCATCTGACTATCCAGTGGTTCGATCCCCGCTATCCTCGAGCACTCTTTGGGGTCGGACTCACCTGTCTCGTCGTCGGAGCGTCCACCGCCATCCTTTCGCTTACCGTCAGCGCAAGCGGACACTCCCTCGAGTGGCTCTCTGGCCGGTTCAGCTACTGGACGGTTTTTATCGGCCTCATGTTCGTCCTGATCGGTACCTCCTATCGACAGCAGTTCGACGGGACAATTTGGCCGGCGTGGCTTCGAACGCTTCGACCCGAGCAGGTCGGCAAAAAAATCGGCGGCTCGAAGTTCATACTCGCACACACATCCGATCCCTCGATGGTCCCAAAACTGGCACTCTACGACGCCGGACTCCTCGCCGACGGGCCGATGGGAACCGTATTTGTCCCCTGGTCGAGTGTCACGGGCGTCGAACTCACTGACGAAACACTCATTATCGACCGCCGCAGATGGCGGCCAATTCGATGCTCGCGGTCGGTACTCGACGACTCCGAGACTGTTCTCGAAGAACTCGAGCGTTACTGGAAAGCCGATTGACCGAAAGCGTACTGACCGAAACCGATCCCCTCGATCGAGTCCTCACCCCTCCCCGACCATTCGATCCTCTTCGTCCCACTCCTCCTTTCGGAGTTCGTATTTTTGGACCTTGCCAGTCGCCGTCGTCGGCAACTCCGCGACGAACTCGACCCGACGGACGGCTTTATACCCCGCCAGATTGTCACGAGTATAGTCGACCAGTTCGTCGGGCGTCACCCCCGGATTCTCGGGGTCACCACTCGTGGGGACGACGAACGCTTTGGGCGTCTCTCCCCACTCCTCGCTCGGAGCCGGAATCACCGCGACATCCGAAACCTCGGGATGGTCAAACAGCGTATCCTCGAGTTCGAGACTCGAGATGTTCTCACCGCCGGAGATGATGATGTCCTTTTTGCGATCCTGTATCGAGATCATGCCGTTTTCGTCGACGGTGGCGAGATCACCCATGTGGTAATAGCCCTCGAGGCGGTCGGAGAAGGCCTCCTCGGTCGCCTCGGGTTTGTTCCAGTATTTGTCCATTACCTGATTGCCCCGGACGACAATCTCGCCGATCGTTTCGTCGTCTCGGGGGACGTCGGTGCCATCTTCGTCGACGACCCGAACGTCGGTGCCGAGATACGACAGCCCCTGGCGTTTTTTCACCGCGAAGCGATCGCTGCTGTCGTCGCCGAAGTGTCGTCTGGCATCGGAGGTCGTGATGAGCGGCCCGGTCTCGGTCGCGCCATAGACGTGTTTGAGATACCAGCCAAAGTCGTCTTCGACGGTCCGAATGGTTGCTTCCGGCGGCGCGCTGCCTGCGGTCGCAATCCGGACATCGTTTGCCCCTGTCGTCTCCAGGTCGTGTTCATCGTAGTAGTCGCTCAACAGATTCAACACCGTCGGCGCACCACACAGATAGGAGATGTCCTCGGTCTGAATCGCCTCGAAAATCTCCCCGGCGTCGACCCCTCGCGTACAGACGTGTTTTGCGCCCATGCCCGTGACAGCGTAGATGTGACCCCAGCCGTTGACGTGAAACATCGGTAACGTCCAGAGGTAGATATCGTCATCTGTGATCGCCTGATGGTGTCCCACGAGATAGGCATGCAACGTCTCACACCGGTGGGTTCGACAGACACCCTTCGGATCACCCGTCGTGCCCGAGGTATAATTGATCGTAATTATCTCGTCTTCTGCCATCTCAGGGCGGTCGTACTCGGTCCCGGCCTCCTCGAGCACTGCGTCAAACGGCTCCCACTCACCCTCGACCGCATCGGCATCGTTCGTGATGAACGTCTCCGTCGGCACCTCCTCACGGATCGCCTCGATTTTCTCGGCATACTCGTAATCGGCGTAGATGGCATCAACCTCCGCGTCCTCGAGCATGTAGGAAAAATCCGCAGGTGTCAACCGATAGTTCAGCGGCATATGAATCGCCCCGACCTGCATCGAGCCGTAGGCCACCTCGAGGTGGTAGTGGGTATTCGGGTCGAGGACGGCCACCCGGTCGCCTTTTTCGATCCCGCGAGCCTGCAACGCCGCCGAAACGCGATCCGCGCGTTCGCCCAACTCAGCGTAGGTAAATCGCTCGCCGGTCGTCGCCACGACGGCCTCGTCGTCGGCGTAATGCGTTCGCGCCCGGTCGAGGAAGTCGGTCACGAGCAGTGGCTTATGCATATGGATTAATCATCAACGACTCGGGATAAGTCGGTTTCGGTACTAGGTGTGTTATCTTACCACACGGAAAAACAGCCTGCGAACGGTCCCGTCGTCGAAATCTACCTGTTAATCTTAGGGGGCGATGCGTTTTAGCAGCCGATAGCCGCTGTAGACAACCGCCAGCGCCACCAGCGCGATTCCGATGCCTGCAGCGACGAGTGTTCGCGCACTCGCGGGTTCGACCGTCCCACCAGAGCCACAGCTTCCACAGCCGCCCGAGCCACAGCTTCCACAGCCGTCGTCTGATTCCTCGACGCCCTCGAGCGTTTCGAGTGCGCTCTCGAGGCTCATCTCATCTGCACTCGTGGGTTCGGCTGCAGGCTGGCGTGTCAGCTCATCGGCGTTGTCCGCCGACGCTCCCTCGGAGTCGACGACCTCGGGTTCGCTCGAAACGCCCTGTTCCGGATCACGCAGTCCCGGTGCCTGGGACCGAAGCGCTTCGAGCCCGGCTTCGATCTGGTCTTGGTCCTCGTGGCCCTCCGCGTAGGCCTCGAGTTCCTCGGCTATCGTACGGGCCTGCTCGTAGCGGCCCGTCTCGACGTAGCCTCGCGTCGCGTCGAACATACTCCGGGCAAGCCAGTGTTCGAACACCGGATTTTCATAGCGAGCCTCGAGTTCCCGCAACCGCTCGAGTTTCCGTTCGCCCTTGCCGACGTCGCCTTCGAAAAAGGAGCCACGCGCGGAATAAAAGAGTGCAGCAGCGGCCCAACTCGCACTCGAGGGGGTCTCGAGACGGTCGTGGGCGTCGACGGTCTCTTTGCCCCAGTGTTCTAACCGTTCGTAGTCGGCCGCCTCGAAACTCGCTCGGGTGGCGTTTGCCGTTGCAATTGGCAGCCAGCGTTCGACGTCCGAGTCGGGGTGTTGCTGGGCGAGCGTCTCGATCCGTGCGATCCGTCGCTCGAGGGCTGACATATTCTCCGTGGCGACGTCGACGTTCGTCCGACCGGCGATAACACCCGCAAGCCCCGCTGCTACGTCGCCATCGAGGTGTGTTTCGTAAAGCGACTGGACGCGGTCGATCCGATCGTCACGTTCGGAATCGAGATACCGCTCTGCGTAGGCGTGCCCGCGTGCAAGTGCCGCTGCCACTTCGGCCGTCTCGTAACTCTCGTAGATCTCCTCGAGTCGCTCGACCAGCGAGGCGATCCGACTCGGCCGTTCGGCTTTCCCATAGGCATGGGCCGTCTGGGCGGTCGCTTTCGCAAGCGAAATAAACACCACCTCCTCGGCTTCCGGGCTACAGAGCGTCTCGAGACGTGCCCGATAGGTTTCGATCCGCTCGGGGTCGATTCCGGACTCGTATACATCGGCACGCGCCGTCACCGCCGTCGCGTTAGCGAGTGCTCGGGCCAACTCGGCCGGCTCCTCCGGGGCGAGTTCGTAAACCTCCTCGAGTCGGTCGATCGTATTCGCCTCGGCGTCGAACTCGCCGCGACGACCGTAGGCGTCCGCAAGCGAGACAAGCGTTGCTGTGAGATCCGCCCGCTTTTCGGCCTCGAGGGCCTCGAGGTCGCCGAAAGAGTCGACTGTCTCCTCGAGCGCACCGATAGAGCGTGTATGCGTGTGAGTGTCGGACATCGGGTTCGTAGCTTCGTTGGGCCGTCAGGCTCCTAAACCCTCCGCTCGCGGCGAGGGTCAGACTGGCCGGGAAAGTACAGGATCGAACGACGCCTTCGATGTCGGACGGAACCAAATTGACATCCTCCTCCGCGTGAACGCGGGAGGAATCCCACGGCACCGCACCGTTGAGTTGGGAATTTCAGGTTTGCAGACCACCAAGCCAACGCACCGTTCGAATCGGTGAGTGGCCGGTCTGTGGG
>LKMM01000145.1 GCA_001563885.1 Natrialbaceae archaeon B1-Br10_E2g27 | reverse complement strand
CCTGTAGCGCCCATCCGGTTTTCAGAATTACAAGACTGCAGAGCCACACGCATCGAAATACGACCTCGAGAAACCGCTAATCGAAAGACCCAACGAGGCACTGATCAGTCGTCATTGCTTTTCGAACTGGAATCTGAGTCACTCGAGGCGACTGCGCTAGAACTCGGTACGTCGACGTCGTCTTCTTCTCGCAAGAACAGCGACCGCTGGGTCCCGAATGCGAGCGCCATCGAGGCGACGGCGATCAGCGTAATGACCGAAAACGGTCCGCCGGTGATGATCGCTGCTGCTTGCAAGGTTTCGACACCGCCCGTAACGATGAGCAACGAGGCGAGTGCGCCGATGAGAAAGCCCCAGATAACCCGGTTGATTGTCGAGGGTTGGTGTGTTCCGCCCGTCGTGAGCATGCCGAGTGCGAGTGTTGAGGAATCCGCAGACGTGATCAAAAAGAGAAGAACGAGCAGGAGAAACAGCGCCGTCAACAGCCCACCGAATGGGAGTGCCTCGAAGACCGGGTAGCCTGCGCCCGCTTCGTCGTACGTTTGGATCGCAGAGAGCACGTCGGCCTGGCCGTCACCTTGCAGGTAGATGGCTGTTGCGCCCATCGTTGCGAACCACGGGATCGTAATGCCGGTCGATGCGAGAACACCTGTCGCAGCGACCTGACGGACGGTTCGTCCGCGTGAAATCCGTGCGATGAACAACCCGACGAACGGTGTCCAGGAGAACCACCACGCCCAGTAGAAAATCGTCCAGTCGCCGACCCACGCCGAGACGCCACCGCTCCCGGTTTCGGCGGTTCCAGTGTAGAAACTCATCGGGATGAACTGGCTGATGTAGGTGCCAAGTGCTTCAGTTCCGATTGCCGTAATGAAGTTCGTCGGCCCGACCAGAAACGTCGCGACTGTCAACAGCCCGAACAGAGACAGGTTGACGTACGATATCCGCCGAATTCCCTTCTTTACCCCGAGGGCGACCGACGCCGTGAACGCGACGGTCATGCCGGTGATGATGAGGATCGTCCCCAGGTCACCGACGGAGATTCCCATCGTCCACTCGAGACCGACCAGAAACTGGCTTCCGACCAGTCCGAGCGTCGTTGCGACCCCGCCGATCGTCGCGAATACGGCCAGGATGTCGACGGCTTTCGCGAGAGGTGTATCGAGATTGTCGATGCCGACCCACGGCGCGAGTACCGTCGAAATCCGCATCGGTGCATCGTAGCGATAGGCACAGTAGGCGATCGGTAAGGCGACGACGACGTACGCCGTCCACGCGGAGACGCCCCAGTGGAAGAACGTATACTGGATCGCGCCGACGGCGGCCCCAGAGGACTGTGACTCCGCTCCAATAAAGGGTGAGACGTCGTCGTAATGTGACACTGCCTCCGCTGGGCCCCAGAAGACGATTCCGGCGGCGATGCCTGCCGAGTACAACATCGCAAAATAAGAGAGAAAGGCAAACTCCGGTTTTTCGTCTTCCTCGCCGAGTTTGATGTTTCCCCAGGGGCCGAAAATCAGGAAGATAACAAACGCGACGAGAACGAACATCACGATCAGATACCACCATCCGAACCCGGTCCAGATAACCTCGTTTGCGGCGTTCATATACCCCGATGCCGCCGCTGGCTCGAGGACAAAGGCGACCACGGCAGCGACGGCAATCGCAAAGCCGACGCCGAAGACGACGGGATCGAGTTCTTCGAAAAAGCCCTCCTCGCCGTCCTCTCGATCCGTCTCGGTCATCTGACTCGTCGATCGATGCTGATCGTCGGTCGTAAGCGAGAGCGACTAATTGTAGCCGTCTCTGGACGATCACCACCGAGCGTGACCGGACGAGAGGAGGCGTCTCGAGTCATGCCTGTGAGCGTAAACCGACTGTAGACAAATGTACCGGGCTTGCACGAGAGGTCAGTTTGAGCAGACGGGTGGTTGTAGGGCCGATATCCGTGCAAGCGCAACCGGCCGAAACGCCACCTGTCCGGACTGCGAGCCGATGTTCGCTGTGAACTGTATCCCAGCGAGGAGGATGCACCCAGCATGCGGGCGTAGTGGGCCCACTGAGCGGACAGATGTGTGTCCTCCCAAAGTATTGAGCCACTGGCCGTCTAACTCGTCGGTACGCGTGTCGAACACCGACCGACAGTATGATCTCGTCGTCTGGGGTGCAACCGGCGTCGCCGGCCGACTCGTCGCCGAACACCTCACCGCCCAGTACACACCGGAGACACTCGAGTTCGCTCTCGGTGGTCGAAACGAAAATCGCCTTCGGGAACTCGAGGCCGACCTCATCGCCCAGAGCGAAGCGTGGGAGGAGCTCCCGGTGGTGATCGGCGATGCCACGGAGCCAGACAGCCTCCGTGAGATTGCTCATAGTACGCGCGTCGTCTGTACGACCGTCGGCCCGTATACGACCTACGGGACGGGGCTGGTGGAGGCGTGTATCGACGCCGGAACGGACTACTGTGATCTCACCGGCGAGGTAAACTGGATACGGGAGATCGTCGATCGGTATCACGACGAGGCGGTAGAAGCCGGCAGCCGTATCGTCCATAGCTGTGGCTTTGACTCCATCCCTGCCGATCTGGCGACGTTGCTCGTCCAGTCGTATGCCGCCTCGGAGTTCGATGTGCCGTGTGAGCTGGTTCGGCTCTATCTCGAGGATGGTGAAGGCGGCGTCAGCGGCGGAACGGCAGCCAGCATCGCAACGGTGTTCGAGGCGGCCTCAACGGATCCGCTGGCTCGCCAGGCACTTTCCAATCCGTACTCGCTTGCGCCGCCGGGTGAGCGAAGCGGCGTCGATCCAGGCGAGCAACGCCTGCCACGGTATGACCCATTGTGCTCGGCCTGGACGGCCCCCTCGCCGATGGCACCGATGAACGAACGAGTGATCCGACGCAGCAACGCCTTGCTGGGCTATCCCTGGGGACGTGAGTTTCGCTGTTCGGAGGTCGTCCCGACCACCAGCGGTCCGCTCGGGCTGGTCAGCGCGGGTGCCATCGCCGGCGGACTCGGTCTCGGCACGATGGCACTGTCTGTTGGGCCGATCCGGTCGACGCTACAGCAGTTTGCATTCCCCGATCCCGGAGAGGGGCCAACGAGAGCGGAGATCGAAAACGGCCATTTCACCGTCCGGGCACTCGGCCGCGGAACGGCCACCGACGGCCCCTTCGTCCTAAGAGCAGAGATCAGTGCAGACCGGGATCCTGGCTACGGCGCAACCGCACAGATGCTCGGCGAGGCCGCGATGTGTCTCGTCTTCGAGGAGACCGACTCTCCGCTCTCCGGTGGCATACTGACACCCGCTTCTGGGATCGGTCTGCCACTGGCGGACAGGCTTCGCGATGTCGGATTGACCGTCACCGTCGGCGAGCGCTCGAGACCCACTGAGTAAGGGACGGTCGTTTACTTACTCGAGTCCGTGCAGGTGGGTATGAAGGGCCGACCGGAGACGCTTGCCGGCGTCGCGGACGTCGATTGTACCGGAACCCAAGCGCTCGTGACCGGATCGACAAGCGGGATTGGGCGAAGCGTCGCGCTCGCACTGGGTCGTCTCGGGGCCGACGTCATCGTCCACGGGCGGGATTCGGCTGCCGGCGAGGCCGTCGTCGACGAACTCGACGAGATCGGCGTCGATGGAACGTTCCTCGAAGCCGACTTTGCCAACATCGCGGACGTTCGTGATCTGGCCGAGACAGTCAGGGCCGACACCGACGGACTCGACATTCTGCTCAACAACGCCGGGGGGCTGTTTCGCGACGGGCAACTGACCGATCTTGGCGTCGAGTACACCTTTCACGTCAATCACCTCGCACCCTATCTGCTGACGACCGAGTTGCTCGAGCACTTCCGGGCGGATGCTCGAGTCGTCACGACTGCCTCTGGGGCCCATCGTGGGGCCTCACTTTCCCTCGAGCGGACACGGAGTGTTGAACGGTACTCCGGGCTTAGGGCCTACAGTCGATCGAAACTCGCGAACGTGCTTTTTGCGTCCGAACTCGCCCGACGACTCGAGGCTGCCGACCGCGAAATCGTCTCGAACAGCGTCCACCCGGGAGCGATACCGGGCAGTGGATTCGCCCGATTTCTCCCGGGGCCGATTCCGGCGCTCATCCAGGCGTTCGATTCGGTGCCCGGCGTGACGTCGATCGCCGACGGCGCTGCAGAGCTTCTGTACCTTGCCGTCTCGCCAGAGACCGCGGACGTCTCGGGGCGGTATTTCTCGAGCCAGCAACCTAGAATGCCCTCGCGGGTCGCTCGTGACCTCGAGGCGGCCACGCGACTCTGGAGGTATAGTGCCGACCGCCTCGGGATCGAGGAGCCACTCGAGGCGGCTGTGGATGAACCGACTGACGCCCAATCGCCATGAAACACGATCGCATCCACGCCCGCAAGCCAACACACGACCTCGATCGGTGGTCGGTCGGAACGATCGAATCGATCGACGAACGCGACGGCCACTGTGTCGTCACCGTGCAGTCGGCAGCCGGCGAGTCGGTCGAACTGGTCGTCACGTTCGCGATTCGGGAGCTGTTTCTCGAGCGACTCGAGACGGACGGCTCACCGATCGGCGAACAGGTCTGGTATCGACGACGCGGCGGGTGATCGGTCAGCTGGAATCTGATCGCGAAAATCACTGATCAAAGGCTCGAACAGTTGCTCCAGAACACGTCCGACTCTCCACTCGAGTGTACGGGAAACCGGTTAGTGTCCTAACCTTGTTTAGAGTTGGTTGCGTAAGAAACGAACACGCACGAAAGTGCACAAGAGCCGGAGCTCACGAGTCCAATCACGCGCTCCGGCTCACCACACTGGCCACCGCAATGTGGCAGCAACTCATGCTAGACGTCGGTAAAATAAGAGCAATCGACGCCAGATCGGGTTCGTCGATGTCGCCGGAAACAGCTATCCATCCGGCGACCGAACGTCGGATATGGCACTCGAGGGAACGCTCGAGGCGACCGTCTCGAGCACGGACACGGGATCGGAGCGAGTCGAGTTTGCGTTCACCGTTAGAAACGACGGGACCGACCCAATCGAGTTACAGTTTACAGACGGGGCGACCGTCGAGGTCACCGTTCAGGAGGACGGCGATGAGGTCTGGCGATACACCGAGGGACGACTCTTTACCCAGATGCTGCAGACGGATCGCCTCGAGCCGGGCGGAGAGAAGACTTACAGGGCCGAGTGGCACGAGCCAAACCCCGGCGAGTATACTGCGATTGCCCACTCGTTAGCCCAGGAGAGAGACTGCGAGGGACGAACCAGGTTTTCGGTCTGAAAGACCCAGACGGTGCTGTTTTTGGGATTTTCGTGGCTGGAATCGTCGCTGGGTATAAACCGAATCCAGCCCAAGACCTCGCCATGCAGGCCCTGGTCATCGCAGCGCACGGGTCACATCTGAACCCGAACGCCTCCGATCCAACCTATGCCCACGCGGACGCCATCCGCGAGACGGGTGCGTTCGACGAGGTACGCGAAGTGTTCTGGAAAGAAGAGCCACACTTCCGGGAGGGAATCCGTACCCTCGAGGCCGAGGAGGTGTTCGTCGTTCCGCTGTTTATCAGCGAGGGGTATTTTACCGAGCAGGTGATCCCTCGTGAACTCCGCTTTGAGGCGTGGGATCCCGAGTTGTGGGAGTCCGATGGAACGAGTGCCTCGACGGTAACACTCGAGGCAACGGACGTCGAGAAGACGATTCAGTACTGTGGTCCGGTTGGCACCCACGATGCGATGACGGACGTGATCGTCAAGCGCGCAGAGAGCACAACGGGCGATCCCGACGTCGGCGACGGATTTGGGTTGGCCGTGGTCGGCCACGGCACCGAACGCAACGACACCTCGGCGGAGGCAATCGAGTACCACGCCCGTCGTATCGACGACCTCGATCGGTTCGAGGCGGTCGAGGCGCTCTATATGGACGAAGAACCCGAAGTCGACGACGTCACCGACTACTTCGAGAGTGAGGATATCGTCGTCGTCCCGCTGTTTATTGCTGATGGCTATCACACCCAGGAAGATATTCCCGAGGATATGGGACTGACCGACGACTACCGGCTGGGGTGGGACGTGCCGGCCGAAGTCGACGGCCACCGCATCTGGTATACTGGGGCCGTCGGTACCGAGGAGTTGGTGGCCGACGTCATCCTCGAGCGCGCAGCCGACGCCGGGGCAGATTTGGGCGACGTTATCGAAGCCGGCCGTGGCGACACCCCAATCGTCGGTGACTGACCGTGGTCGGGCGAATCCAGACCGAGGCGTTGCTCGAGGCTGCCAGCGAGGGCATCGACTTCGACGGCCTCAGACTCGAGGAAGACGTCGAGGGCTACCTCCTCGAGACGCCAGAGCGCGACCGAATGCTGATCGACGAAGACGGGTTGATGGACGCACTCGAACCGATCGAAGCGTACGTGACGAACTGGGCGTACTGGCAGCGATCGGTGAGTGGCGACGGAACGGCCCGACGAGCGTTTCTCCGCTGGTGTGAGCATGCGCCGATACCCGACACGGAGGCCGCCAACCCGACCGAGGAGCCGCTGTCGGTCCCCGAGCGCTACGATGCGTTACGTGACGGCATCGATCGTACCTGGGGCCAGCTTGCGATCACCACTCGATTTGTCGACCTCGACGAACCGGACGGCGAACGCGTCTACGATTGCTGGCACGTCGACGACGCAGACACCGACGT
>LKMM01000144.1 GCA_001563885.1 Natrialbaceae archaeon B1-Br10_E2g27 | reverse complement strand
TTGTCTGAAATCGGAGTTCAAACCCATCATCACCAGCGTGTGTCAAGTTCAACTTCATTCTTGTGTTAGTTACTGTATAGTACCAGGCCTAAAGAAACCGCGATCGGGTAACCGTATAACTCGATTACGACGGTGTTTGATCGGTCGATTTTTTCGAGACCAATTCCTGGATGGCTTTGCCATTTTCATTCCGGAGGTGCATGTTGTCAACGTGAGCTTCGATCTGATGTCGAGCGTTTATTTCGTTCTCTTCGGTCACGAGATACGCATAGGCGTTGAGTTTGAGTTTTGGATGTGGTCGTGCCCGCGGTCGAGTTTCTCTGATTTTAGCAACCACAGTGTCAAAGGACAGTCCATCTTCGGTAGCGACGACGGTGGCAATGACAATCGAGCTCCTGTAGACACCTACAGAACAGTTGACAAGGACAGTTCCCTCGCTTTGTATATGCTTGCGTGTTGCCACAACTGCATTGGAAAATGGTGGTGTTCGTGTATTTATTTTGAATTGATATTAATTGTGAACTCGAATATGGTTTGATGTGACATTTGATCAAAAGTTTATTATATGGTATAGTTACTAAAAATTTGTACTTAGTCCCATATCACGACTGTTAGCATCCTCAGGTGTCATCGACGCTTATCTCATGGGGAATACAACCTCGCCACTTACCGTGGCTAACTGGTACCGAAAAACAAAATCGTCGACACACCACACGGGGCCGACAAGCCTGTGCTTTATTCGTAGACTAACTGCTGGCAACAGTTCAGTTGTCATCGGTTGGAACAGTCTCGACAGCATATCGCCCGTTTTCACACTCAACCTGGTGTGGAGCCTAGTCTCAATTGGGGGAGATCGATAATGGAGCTTGTCGTGAACGCAGAGTACGGAGCCGTCCTTGCAGCCGAGAGTAGAGTCTACTACGTGCCGACTAAGACACCTTCGTGGCAGGTTCAGGCTCCGGCTCCAACCGAAGACCTCCCAGAACTTGCTCGGGAGACAGTCTTCGAACTGCCCGATCGTCTCGAAAGCACAGTCGACGTGACGCCTCCAGAGCTTCTGAAAATCGACGGACTGCTGACGTTCACAGGAGACCGAGCGACCGCTGTCAATACAGCTACTGACTGGGCACAGATCGAAGAGCTCGTCGGTCCACTTCGATACCGACCGGATGTCGAGCGTGCAGCGATGTATATGGTTCCAGGGGCCTGCCGCCCTCGTGTGCCGGTTCGCGTCGCTCGGCAGGGTATTGGATCGATTGGAGTCTACCTCTTTGCTCATGGACACTCTGGGCTGTCTGTGTCAAGAGCATTGACGCTGACATACGCTGAACTTGACAAACGCATTTACCACGACGTGTATACAAAGACGCCCTCGTTCGAGTGGGAGGGGTTCGACTATGAGTGATGACGTACCGCCGTTTTATGCGATGTTGGAGGTCGACACGGACGCAGATCGTGAGGAAATAACGGGCCAGTATCGAAAGCTGGTCAAAGAATACCATCCTGACCAGGGAGGAACTGACAAAGAGTTCAAAAAACTCCAGAGTGCGAAAGAAACGTTGACGAGTGCGACTAAGCGTCGACGATACGATCGAGTCGGACACACGTCCTACGTCGAAATAACGCGATGCAGTGGATGGCATACGTCACCAACTGCCGGACAAAGTGAAAGCACCAATTCGGGTAGGTCTACACAAGCTCAATCCGAGCGGAAGAAAACAAACCATGGAAACAACGACCAGCGTGATAATACGTCGAAATCAGACGACAGATCGTCCGAGTCGACGACAAACGGTGGCCAAACAAGGGACGGGCGACGAAACGATAGTTCATCCTCCACCGGTGGCAGTCACCAATATACGTCGCAGTCACATTCAACGCGGTCGGGATCGAGGAACAGACGATCATCGACTAACAAAAATAGTAGACGGTCGAACCAATCGACTGACTTTGGTGATCATACACGGTCGTCATCGATGGGGTGGACGGGTCCATCCTCGTGGAGGTCCTATTCAGTAACTGGCGATTGGTCGTCTGCACCACGACTACTGATGGCGCTTGTTTTCTCGGTAGGACTCTCTGCGATACTGGCGTCGGTTGCTAATGGACAGTCGACAATTACCGCAGGCATAGCCGTCCTTGTTGGATCCGGAGTCGTGTATGGTCGCGACATATGGGTAACGCGAACTCGTTCAACTACCAGTGGACCGCAATTATTGACGGAGTCAGCAGTACTGATTACCACAATATGTGGTGTCGGTACGCTACTACTGCTTATTGCCGTTGCTAGAGGATCGCTGAATGGTGGGCTACTCCTCGGTCGGTTCGTCGGTGGTTTCGTACTGCTACTCATGGTCGTCATTGGAGTAATGGCGTCCGTCGTTGTGGGAGTGTTGACACGCAGTGTTCTGGCTGGTTCGATCACCGGGGGTATTGTTGCAATACTCTTCTATGTGATCGAGTTTACACCCCTCCGTTGGTGGTTCCCGTTCGGGGCAATCACAGATGAGCCAGCTAGTACGATCGCTCCTTGGGTTGCTGTCGGACCGCCTACCGGCTATACGCTCGGCTGGGCAGTGAACATGACACTGGGAATGCTTCTATTCATCTCTGTTATATTGGGGCTCTTTTTCCTTGTTGTCGGACTCACAAATTTATTGCGAGACGGTAGTCGCCCAGATATTCATACCACTGTCTGGGAGCTATTTGCTGCCACACCAATCCTTGGGTTGACTTTGTGGTCGCTATCCGGCAACACGATATGGGCACTCCATGGTAACCCGCCAGCTTCAATTTCAGCTGCTATTATTGTCTTGTCTGTCTGCGCCTGGCCAACAGTCGTTTTCGGCTCATATGCAGTGGTCAGTCGACTTTTCTACAGTTAGTCGTACATTCAATTTGGCAATTCCGTACCGCAATTACGTGAAAATACCCTGCCAAGATACGATATACGACGATTGAAATTAGGATTCCATGATACCCTCTAATTCATGGAGTTTGGTCGAACCGTTCGACAATTGAGACGGCACGCTGGAGCTTTGGTTCGACAACCGGGCTTCGGCATTCAATCCGGAGCTTTTCGTCTTGCCAGTGTTTTCCAGTTTTGCCGCCCCAGACCCCATAGAGGGTTAATTTAGGTAGTTTCAACACCGCAAATTGGATTGTGAGAATATACAGTGCTGTCGCAAGTGTTCGCCACGAAACTGTTGTTCGCCGAGGCATGTCGACCGGGAACGAGACGTGATGTGCCCAGATTCCTCTGTCCTGTGCGTTGTCGATGAACTCATAATCATTGCTGAATAGGAGTACCCTCTTTCGATTCCCATCGTCATACTGGCGATAGGCTTCGATAATCGCTGGGTCGCCTGTTTCGACTTCGATCGCCTCACTAGGAACGAGGTCAGCTGTTCGACGAGATGCGTACTGACGGAATTCGTACAAGCCAACGAAGCCTTCACGATTAGCACCAGCTGGTTGATTCTGGAGTTTCTTGAACTCCTCTCCGAAAGCCGTCGTGACATCTGTCGTATTGTAGTGTTTGTAGTGCCAGTCAAGCTCTTTTTTGACACCTTTTGATAACGCAAAGCCAGTTGTTGCGTGTCGACCAGCTGCGTTCTGCTGGCCGGTGAGCGGATCAATATTTAACATGTCCGGGATACGAAAACCCAGCAGATTTGCGTCAAGCCCAATCATTATTGGGTCATGTCCTGCTTCAAGATCTGGATATCCGTACCGACTGACGAATGCATCGAGATCAGCTTTGTTTTCGGGCGGAAGTAAGCCTCCAGCAACGACACCTCGAACATAGCTGTTGGCGTCTGGCAGGTCTTCGAACGCTGCTTTGCCATATTCGAACTCGACGGTTTCTCGATTGTCCCGATATGTGTTCGCTCCCTGAGTGAATCGGACGGTTGCAGTGCCCGCATCTGCAAGTTCGAACCGTAGTAGTTCACCGATTTCTTCAGAGGGGTGCTTCACTGTGACGGTTGTGGTCCCGGTGTCGTAGAGGGTATTTAATACAGTCAACAGGTACTCTCGGGCGATAAGCATCTCAGATCACCTCGGTAAAATCGACTAATTCAGCGTTTGTCCGTGGAATATCGGGATAGCTATGTCCGTAATCTTCGGCTTGCAAGTGGAAATAAAACACGTGGTCGGCGTTGTGTTGTAACCCTGCTTGGAAGGCGATTGCAGACATGAATTTTCTGCCGGGCGTAAAATCGACAGCGACGGACGCTGATTGGTTCCGTGCGTCTTTTATTCCGTCAATAAAAAAGGAGGCAATCTCATGGTACTGTGTTTCGGCATTGAGTGAGTGGACAGCAACACTTGTCTCAACGTCGTATTGGGCGACGATATCCACAAGCAACGGTCGAATTACTGAAACAGCATCATCCATTCCGGGATTTGAGAGTAACTGAATTTCGTCAGGAATGATCCCTTCGTCGCAGGCCGCAATAAGCGGGTTGGCGACAGCTTCAGTCGTTGGGCTTGCAATCGTTAGCCAGCGTGTGTCCATTAGTTTGTTATCACTATCTGTCTGTGTGAACTTTTCGCTATATTGGTACTGTCTAATTAGTGACCACCTCAGCTGTCGTTCAATTATCTAGAGACTGGTGCGGTCGCTGGCGGTTATAACAATGTGGGCTCTGTAGTTTTGCTAGACGACAGTTGATTCGGGCTAATTTGAAGTCATCTTCTCAGTTGAAAGAGCGGGATTTTAAATTCGATTTGGCTACTTTTTTTTGATGATTTTCGACCAAACCGATAGACTGCCGTTGATGCTATCTATTTGTCTCTTTGCTAACTTTTTATGGATATTGAGCCAATTGCGGTGCCGTCTAGCGAAGAATGATTGAACTCGTTTCTATCGATAGACAGAGCGTGTCAGGGCGAACAGAAATAATGCGATGAGAAACGCCCCTGCAAATGCTTCGGTCGCTGTTACCAGACGGATGAACCAGTTGTCGACTGTTGCCCCACCTCCGTGGACAAGTCCAGTGAAAGATACGAGACTCAAAAGGAAGTATTCAATCACCGGTGGGGCAGATGAGTACGGTTCTCCACCTGAAACAGTATATAGTACTCCATAGACGCCACTATATCCGAGAATAATAGCAATAGAGGTGCCAAATACTCGACTAGCACTTTCACCGTAGTTTGCAGTGGCGCCAAAGAACCTATTCGTCTCATATCGAAGTCGCTGCTCGATCCGTTCTCTTCTCGTTTCTTGCTGGCCTAACTGTTCGGCAAGCCGACTCTTTCGGGCCCGCATTTCCCTGATAAAAAACTCTGAGGCCGCACGGTTCTCACCAATATTATTAGCACCGGTCTTTGCCTTCTGGAACGTCGTTTCTTTGACTACCGGGGAAAGGTTGTTTTCTGGTACTGATGCAATCTCTGAGAATGTATGGATCTGATAGTCCGGTTCAAGTGCAGGTCGGTACCGAGAAAAGTCGAAACCATCGAAATCACACTCGACAAAACGAACTGCGTTGAGTGCAGATTTGTTATGCGTGTCACTAGTCGATTCGATATCTCCAACTTTTGCGCGCTGAAAATCATACAACGCTGTTCCATCTATCGGCTGCCCCAATTTCCCCTCACAGATCCGAGCATCGGTAAAATCGACTCTTAGTATCTGTTCGTCTGACACCACCGGGTCAAACTCTAACATTCCAGTACATCTGAGCCCATTAAACAAAACATCGGCAGAGGATATTTGACCAACCACTTCCTCTTGTCGTCTAAATTTGGTGTCCACAAATTCCATTATTGAATTGACTGTAACACCTGAAAAGTCGGCTTTACACTCGAAAGTTGCTGCGTCGCGCTCTTCATCTCTATCTTTCTTGCCAAAGTACGTCTGCCCTTGAAATACAGCTTCAGTGAATTTAGCCTTCTCTTCGAATAGTGCATCCCCAAACCGAGCCGATTCAGAGAATGTAGTGTTGTTGAAATTAGCTTTGTAAATGTTAACGTCACGGAAGTACGCTAAACTTTCAAAATATCCACCGGTGATATCTAAATAACTATCAAAAAACGCGCCACTGAAAATTGCTTTAGCCTCGAATGTCGGTGAGTTACGTAACCGGACGCCGTACTGAAATTGAGAGCGAGCAAACAATACTTTCCCACCGAACGTCGCAGAGTCCGCCTTGACTGTCCCGTTAAATTCACAACCATACCAGTTTGCTTCGTCTTCGAATTTGACGCCGTTCATCCATACCTGTTGAAATTCGCTTCCGTGAAAGGTAATATCGTTTGTCACAGTAGCATCTTCGAGGAGTAGTTTTCCCTCAAATGATGCATGTCTCAAATCAAGTGTACAGTTATCCGGCGGAGAGATTATCTTATCTCTCAGGTCGACTGTATCAAACGTAGCGTCAATGAATTCTTTTGATTCTGCTCCGGTTTTATTTATTTCCTTAAGAAAGCGATCAACAATCTGTTGATTAGATATGTCCAGATCATCCTGTGTATCGGTCGACATATGAAACACACATACATCGGCTTCTGGATGTGAATCGCGGTGGCATATCCATTCGTCTTCCAGATCGCTCTTTACTTCTGGGAGGTCGGTTTCCCACTCTTCCGGATCAAATGTGTGTCCACAAATAGACCCGTCTTTATTCTGCATATAGATTTAATAACTAAAACTGGTTATAAAACGATACGGGAAGGAGTAAAGATTGGATTATGGTAGAATAAACACAATTTAG
>LKMM01000143.1 GCA_001563885.1 Natrialbaceae archaeon B1-Br10_E2g27 | reverse complement strand
GTTCGCGTTTCGCCGTTGGCCGTCTTGATCGAGAGTTCCCCAGATGCGGGGTAAAACGTGACCGTTCGCCCGGAACTGCCGCCGACATCGGAGCCACGGATCGGAATCTGTCGTTTCTCGAGTATCGTCTCGGCGGCTTCGACGTTTCGTTCGCCGATCGGTCGGTCGAAGCTGTTGAACTCGAGCATTTTCGCCCCGCCGGCTACCTTTGCCCACGCCCTGTTGGTGTTGCCGCCTTTGGCTTCGAACTCCTCGATCATCGCCTCGAGACCGGAGTCAGCGAACTTTCCGACCGGGTCGCGGTCGGCGCGTGAGGCCGCTCGTGGCAGCATAAAATGTAAGAGTCCGCCAATAGCTTCCCGCGGATCGTACAGTACAACGACACCACAGGATCCGACACCACTCGTACGAAGCGGCCGCTCGGTGGTCGAGAGTGCATACTCCGCAACGCCGACCGGAATCACTTCGTAGTCGTTTCCCTCCACCTGATCACCCCAGTAGATGGGTTCGGGTGGACATCGTCGATGCCAAGTGGTAGTGTTTCCGGCCGTCTAACGGCGTTTCTCGGCAGTTTTGGTTAGTATTACTCGCCGAGTTGTGAAACACACCGGCGAGTACTATGTTGTCCACTATCTGGCAAGTGATGGGTGACTGACTCGATGACGCGGCTACTCGTCGGGAGTTGCTGACTCGGCAACCGCTTCACAGAGTGTCGTTCGCTCCGGAAAGTACGCCGGAGCGTCGGCGTCGACCTCGAAGTCGACGACTCGCTCGAGTGCTGTTGGCCCATCCTCGACCGACGAGCCGAGTTCGTCGGCGAGATCGGTGTACTGGGCAGCGAGCCGTTGAAAAGCTTCCATTCGGGCCTGTTTTGCCTCGGCCAGTGACTGTTTTTTACTCAACTCCGCCTGTAGTGATTCGAGTTCTTCGACGTCGATTGCGCCACTGTCCGGCCGCTCGGCCGACGATGGCGTTTCGGTTCCCGGCGTCTCTGCTCGCCGGCGCTCGAGGCGGGCGCGAATTTCGCGGACCTGTTCGTCGATTTCCGTGAGGAGATCGTCGGCTTCTTGGCCCATCTGCTCGACGTCTCCCGAGAGCAGTCCGGCCTGAATCCGACAGTAATCGACGAACTCGCCGACGGACAACGTCGGCTCGGTATCCTCGTCCATGGGGTCGATTGGGGCTCCCGTGCGAAGATACTTTGGACCAACCAGTATCAAACGGCGTCGTTTTTCGGGTGGCAACCGATACGAGACGCCAACAATCGGTATCAGACCCGTTAAGTTCCTTGGGCCACTGACTCACGCATAGTGAATCCAGCAGCGACTCTGCTGTCGTCGCCGTCACTACCATACCTATGAGCAAAGCGTATATCGAGGTACGAGGAGCGAAAGAGCACAATCTCAAAGACCTCGACGTGACGATTCCAAGAGAGGAGTTTACCGTCGTCACCGGCCTCTCGGGATCGGGGAAATCGTCGCTTGCCTTCGAGACTGTCTACGCCGAAGGCCAGCGCCGATACATCGAGAGTCTCTCCGCTTACGCCCGGAACTTCCTGGGGCAGATGGACAAACCACAGGTCGAGACCGTCGAGGGACTCTCGCCGGCAATCTCGATCGACCAGAAAAACGCCGCCAACAACCCCCGATCGACGGTCGGGACGGTTACGGAACTCCACGATTACCTGCGGCTTTTGTATGCCCGCGTCGGCACCCAGTACGATCCCATTACGGGCGAGGAAGTCGGCGAACAGAGCGCCCAGGATATGGTCAACCAGATCCTCGAGTTACCCGAGGGGACCAAAGCGATGATCGCCGCCCCCGTCGTTCGCGACCAGAAAGGTGCCTTCGAGGATCTTTTCGAGGAACTCGTCACCGATGGCTACTCCCGGGCGGAAGTCGACGGCGATCTCGTCGATCTTACCCTCGAGACGCCGAATCTCGACAAAAACTACGATCATACGATCGACGTTATCGTCGACCGAATCAAGGTAAGCGAGGAGGCCCGTCCACGGATCACCGACAGCGTCGAGACGGCCCTAGAAGAGGCCGACGGCGCGTTGAAACTGATCGTTCCGGATCCACCCGAGGATCTCGACCTCGATTCGAACGTTCGATCGACGGGAGAACTCGGCGAGGGAGACGACGGGGCCGAGACGGAAGACAACCGACTCGTCCTCCAGTTTTCGACCGCACTCGGCAACCCCAACAGCGATTTTACCTTCCGCGAGATCGAAACCCGCAGTTTCTCGTTTAACAGCCCACACGGGGCCTGTCCGGAGTGTGAGGGACTCGGAAAGACCAAAGAGGTCGACGAGGAGTTCGTCGTCGTCGATCCCGAAAAGCCGATCAAAGATGTCTTCGAGCCCTGGAGTTACAACCGATCGTACTACCGGACACGACTCGATGCCGTCGCCGACCACTTCGGCGTGAGCGTCGAGACGCCCTTCGAGGAGCTCACCGAGAGCCAGCAACGTCAGTTTCTTTATGGCACCGACGAGGAGGTCGTCTTCAAACGCTCGACCAAAAACGGTATCCGGCGCAAACAAAAACGCTTCGAGGGCGTCATCCCCAACCTCGATCGGCGATATCTCGAGACCGAATCCGACAGCACCCGCGAACATATCGAAGACTACATGGCTGTCACCGAGTGTCCAGCCTGTGATGGGACTCGACTGTGCGAACAGTCCAGACACGTCCTCGTCGGCGACACCTCGATTACCGAGGTCAACCGGATGTCGATCGGCGACGCGCGCGATCACTTCGAGGACCTCGAGGCCGACCTCTCTGGCCGAGAGCTCACGATCGCAGCGGAGATTTTAAAAGAGATCCGCGCTCGACTGGGCTTTATGTGTGAAGTCGGCCTCGAGTATCTGACGCTGGATCGGGAAGCGTCGACCCTTTCGGGCGGGGAAAGCCAGCGTATCCGGCTTGCAACCCAGGTTGGATCCGGACTCGTCGGCGTCCTCTATGTGCTAGATGAGCCCTCGATTGGTCTTCACCAGCGAGACAACGATCGCTTGCTGAACACGCTCTGTGAGCTACGCGACTTGGGCAACACCTTACTCGTGGTCGAACACGACGAGGAGACGATGCGTCGGGCCGACAACATCATCGATATGGGCCCCGGTCCGGGCAAACGCGGCGGCGAGGTCGTCGTCAACGGCGATCTCGAGGATGTCACAGCCTGCGAGGAGTCGATCACCGGCGATTATCTCTCCGGGCGACGTCAGATTCCCGTCCCCGAGACGCGTCGGGACCCCGACGGGGCGTTGACCATCCTGGGGGCACGCCAGCACAACCTCAACGACCTCGACGTCGACATCCCGCTTGGCTGCTTTAGCGCGATTACGGGCGTTTCGGGCTCGGGCAAGTCGACGCTCATGCACGACGTTCTGTATAAGGGGCTGGCTCGAGAGATGAACAATAATACGAGCGTCATCCCTGGCGACCACGACGATATCGACGGCACCGAGTTGATCGAGACGGTGCGGCTGATCGACCAGTCGCCGATCGGTCGGACCCCGCGGTCGAACCCGGCGACCTACACCGGCGTCTTCGATTACATCCGCGAACTGTTCGCGGAAACCAAACTCGCCAAACAGCGTGGCTATCAGGTCGGCCGGTTTTCGTTCAACGTCAAAGAAGGCCGCTGTCAGGAGTGTCGCGGCCAGGGCACGGTCAAAATCGACATGAACTTTCTTTCCGACGTTTATGTCCCCTGTGAGGCCTGTGGCGGCAGCCGCTACAACGACGCCACCTTAGATGTCGAATATAAAGGCAAGACCATCGCCGACGTTCTCGAGATGTCCGTCGAAGAGGCCTACGACTTTTTCGAATCCTCGAGTCGCATCCGACGGCGCTTGCAGTTGCTCAAAGACGTCGGGCTCGATTATATGACACTCGGCCAGCCCTCGACGACACTTTCTGGTGGTGAGGCCCAGCGAGTCAAACTCGCAGAAGAGTTAGGAAAGAAAGACTCCGGCGAGACGCTGTATTTGCTCGATGAGCCGACGACTGGACTCCATCACGAAGACGAGCGTAAACTCATCGAGGTCTTGCATCGGTTGACCGACAACGGCAACACCGTCGTCGTCATCGAACACGAACTCGATCTGGTGAAAAACGCAGATCGGATCATCGACCTCGGCCCAGAAGGCGGCGACGGCGGCGGGCAGGTCGTCGCGACCGGCACTCCCGAAGCGGTCGCCCGACTCGAGGACTCACACACTGGACAGTACCTGCGGGATCTGTTACCCGACGTCGACCTCGAGGGGCCACGCGGCGAGCGCGTCGAACCGGTGACGGCGTCGACTGACGACTAACGGTTTGTATTTTGTTTCGGGGCTTCCGACTGTACAGCAGCCCCAGGATCTGTCTCCGGACGTTCGTGGGGAAACGAGAGGGTCACGACCGTTCCACCGGTTGGCTGCTCTGCAAAGCGAAGATCACCGCCAGCACTTCGGGTAATCCAGTTGACGAGCCAGAGGCCAAGTCCAGAGCCGTGATCGAGTTGCGTTTCTTCGCCTTTCAGTACCGCCCGCCGTTCGTCCTCGGGGATGGTATCACCGTCGTCGGCGACGGTCAACTCGAGTCGCGTCTCCGATTCGTACTGTCTGGTCTGGACGCCGAGTTCGACGGTCGGCGGTTCGTCGGTCGCCGGGTGGTGTTCGACCGCGTTGTCGACCAGTTCGTTCAGCGCATCGATGACCGTCGCGTCGATCGTTGGTGTATCCGCCCCGAACGTCTCGATCTGTGAGACGATGCGTGCTTGTGGATACGCTGCCGTTGCTCGATCGACCGCCGAGCGGATAGCTTCGGTGGCCTCGATGACGTCCATCTCGCCGTGTCGCTCGAGGGTTCGCTCGACGCCACGGGCCTTATCGGCGGTCGCCAACAGGTCGTCGATTTCCTCGATGATCGGATCGACGTGTGCAGCCTGCAGGTCGGAATCCTGCTGGCCGATGATGTTCGCGTGTCCGCGGATGACGGTGAATGCGTTTCTGAGATTGTGCCGGAGGACGCGACTCAAGACCTGAATCCGCTGTTCGCGGCTTCGCTGGTCGCTTATGTCACGTGCGATAATCACGTGGCCGTCCTCGAGTGAACTGACTGTCATCTCCTGGGGGAACGTCGAGCCATCGGTTCGTTTGCCGGTCAACGTCCCACGCCAGTAATTGCGTTCTGTGAGGGTTGGAACGACGTCGTTTTCGATACGCGTTCGAGAGGCGTTCGTGAACATATCCTTCCAGGTGTGGCCCTCGAGCGCTCGTTTCTCACCGACGTCGTACAGCAACGCGTAGGCGTCGTTGACGTACGTATACCGGCTATCCTCGACGATCGCGATACCGTCCATCGAGGCCTCGATAGCCTGTGAAAACTGTTCGTTCTCGCGGTGGTGGTAGGCAAACCCCACGTAGATGTGTCCGAGTAACGCACCGAAACCGACCCCGACAGCGATTGCACTGACCATCGGCTGGACTGTGACTGCGAATCCACCCGTCCGCAACCAGACGAGCGTTGATATCCAGCCGCTTAGGGCTGTCACGGCCACACCACAGGCGAGTGCACTCGCCGTGACGACCCGCTTCCACTCTCTCGACCGTCGCGTCCGTAACCGCCACCCATACCAGAGCAACGCCGTGCCGATGCCAAGCGGCAAGAGTAACTCGAGTGCCAGTGCCGGAAACGCTCCACCGAGTGCAACGGTGTATACAACAGCAATTGCGTATAATCCAAGCCCAACCAATGCTACAGAATAGTTCTGAACATTCTGAAACATTCTGCGGGCCGTAAGATTCATTCGACGTAGGTATGTCTACTTTTGATTAATATTGTATAAAGTAATCGGCCGCCTGGTTGAGCAACGGACAGCCGCGAACTCGCCATGCTCGAGTCAGCAGAACCCGTACGGAGCAGTCGATACACTGGCTACCGCTGGGGACGTGCCTGCGATTTAGGCTCCCTAGTGCTTTGACAAGCCTGAACTGATGGGTCGAACCAGTCGGCGGGTGTCGGTTCGGCCCATCAGTCGACGCTTGGCGGAGTACTAGCATTCGGCTCGAGGAGAGAAACGATCGCAGCGGCGTGAATCGGCGCGACGAGCGCGGTAGAAAGCAACGTTCCGACGACCGGGACACTCGCAAGGAGCCAGGCAGAAAGCCCAATCGTGACGATCAACCCCGCAAGCGACCAGCCACGGCCGCGGGTGAGCCGGTCGCTTTCCTGTACTGCCGGCCAGAGTCGTCGTCCGGCGACGAGCAATCCGGGGACGGCAAAGAGCCGGACCATCACGAACAGATAAAACGCGATGATGACGATCCCGTACAGTCCCATCCCCTGGAGGGCATCGATCGAGCCAAACCACCGCTGTATCAGATCGACGGCGAGGACGAACCCAAACAGCGAGCCAAGCGCCGACGGTCGAACCGCACGGTCCATCAGCCAGCCCATCGTCACGGCTCCCGCCAGCGTAATCGCAACTAGTGACCCGAGATACAGCCCGAACCCCCAGACGAGATATTCCGGGTGGAGATCGACCAGCGACTCGAGAGGCGTCATCGTTTGCGGGACGCCAGTCGGGAAGCCAACGTACTCGAGTTCAATGTCGATACTGAGGCCATTTCCCCAGGGAACGCCGCGTTCGATCGTCGGGATCGGATCCCGAAGCCGGAGCCAGTCGATGGCCGAGAGCACCAGGCCAACGAGCAAAAACGGAACGACAAG
>LKMM01000142.1 GCA_001563885.1 Natrialbaceae archaeon B1-Br10_E2g27 | reverse complement strand
GAAGGCTTCGACGAGTGGCTCGACGCCGCCGAGGAGGGCGAGGCCTACTATCTCGAGTGCCCGGAGGGCCATGGCTCGCTGCCGCCACGCCGAGTCTGTCCGGAGTGTGGCGCGACGGATCTCGAGGAAGTTCCGATGCCCCAGACGGGCCAGATAGAGACGTTTACCATCACGTACGTGCCCACGCCGGCGTTCGAAGACGACGCCCCCTATGCGACGGCCATCGCCTCGTTTGGCCCCGTTAGCCTCACCGGCCAGGTCGTCGGCATCGATCCCGACGAGGTCGCCGACGGCCTCGAGGTCGAACTCGCAATTGCGCGGTCTACGACGACCGGCGAGCGCGTGATCGGGTTTTCGCCGGTCTAAGTCTTCGGTCGCTGTCGACGGTTATGTTACGTTCCAGAATCCGCGTCGGTGTGGACCAGCTCGGCACGCAGATACTCGACGAACGCGTCGGGGTGTTCGGCGTGTGGGAGCTGGGTCGCGTAGTCGATGACGACGAGGTCTGCGTCTGCGGATTCGGCGAGGTCGCGGCCGTCCCGGAGCGGGACGAGTTCGGCATCACGGCCCCAGACGAGCGTTGTGTCGGTCTCGAGTGCGGCCAGTTCGGTCGCGAGGTCGAAGTCGGGATCGAGCGTTCCGGAGGCAAAGGAAGCAGGCGCGTATCTGGCACCGGGCTGGTGGGCGCTCTCCCAGGTGTAGGCGACGGCTTCGCTGTCTACGTTGTCGGCGTCATAGTAGCCATCACGGTCGTAGAAGTGGCTGATCGAGGGCTTGCTCGCCAGCAGGTTGTAGAGTGTCGTCCCGACGACCGGCGTCCGCAGGAGCGTCCGCAGCCAGGGTCGTTCATCCATCGTCTCGTCGGTGGGACAGATCAACACGAGATGGTCGAACGTCGTTCCCCCGGCAGCCTCGACGGCAAAGCCACCGGACAGTGAGGAGGCGACGACGATCGGGTTGTCAGTGACATCCTCGGCGAAATCGCGGAGGAACTCGGCATATAACGTCGGGGAGTACACCAGCGGCGGGCGCTCCGAACGGGCGAAGCCGGGTAGATCGACCGCGATTACGTGGTAGTCTTCGGCCAGCCGTTCGAACATCGGTTCGAACTCGTAGCTACTCGCGCCGGTGTAGATCCCATGACACAGCAGCATATCCGGATCGTCGGGGTCGCCGGCGACCGTATAGGCCGTCTCGATGCCTCGCCACCGATAGGTCCGTTCGACGCCCGAAAGCGGGTTCTCGAGGTCACCCGCACGGGCTTTCAGAAGCCGGTTGCCGAGGACTGCCGTCCCGACGCCAGCAATGGCTGCGCCAAGGACTGTTCGTGCTTTCATACCCATCCGTAGGGCATCAACAGCCTTGAACGTGCGGCCCGGTTTCAGCGATTGCTCGTGTCCTCTTTACCCTCGAGACAGCGTTCGATCGGCTCGAGTACGTCGTCGGCGATCGTATAGGGGTCGGTCTCGCCGGTTCGGACGGCATCAGCCAGCGCGTCGATTCCACCCGAGGCCTCGAGATGGGCCTCGAGTAAGCCGTTGACGTCCTCGCGGAGTAAGGTGCGGATCTCTTCGGCGTACCGCCTGCGGGCAACCTCGACACTGCGGCCGGATTCGTGCAAGTATCGTCTGTGGGCGGTGAGTTTCTCGATGAGGATGTCGACACCCTCGCCGGTGGTGGCGACCGTCTCGACGATCGGTGGGAGCCACTCCTCGAGGTCGGTTCCATCGCCTGCACTCCCCCCAGCGTCGCCACCGTGATGTGACGGGTCGACGCCGTGGTGGCCACTCGAGACAACGCCACCGCCGTGTCCGAGTTCGATCATCTCCCGGAGTTCCTGGACGGTGCGGTCGGCACCGTCACGGTCGGCTTTGTTGACGACGAAGACGTCTGCGATCTCTAAGATGCCAGCTTTTAGCGTCTGGATGTCGTCGCCAGAGCCCGGTGGGACGAGGACGGCGACGGTGTCGGCGGTGCGGACGATATCGATTTCGTTCTGACCAGCGCCGACAGTCTCGATGATGATTTTGTCCTTGCCGAAGGCATCCATCGCTTTCACGGCGTCGGCGGTCGCCGTCGACAGCCCACCCAAGGTGCCCCGGGCGCTCATCGACCGGACGAAGACGTCCATGTCGCCGACGGTAGAGGCCATCCGGATGCGATCGCCAAGCACCGCCCCACCGGTGTACGGCGAGGATGGATCGATGGCAATGATGCCGACAGTCTCGCCACGCTTGCGGTAGGTCTCTGCGAGTTTGTCCACGAGCGTCGATTTGCCCGCCCCTGGGCTGCCGGTGATCCCGACGACGTCGGCCTCGCCGGTGTGGGCATACAGCGAGGAGACGAGTTCGCGCGCGCCCGGCGATCGGTCTTCGATCTTTGAGATGACCCGCGCCAGCGCCCGATGGTCGCCGGCGAGCAGGTCCTCGAGCAGCGTCTCCTCGCTCATCGCTCGGGGACGTTTTGACGGACGAACTCGATGGTCTCGTCGATCGACGTCCCGGGGCCGAAGATTTCGGAGACGCCGGCCGCTTTGAGTTCGGCACGGTCTTCTTCGGGGACGACGCCGCCGACGAGGACGAGCGTGTCCTCGGCCGCACCGTACTCAGCGAGGCCGTCCATGATCGTCGGGACGAGCGTATCGTGTGCACCCGAGAGGATCGAAATACCGAGGACGTCGACGTCTTCCTGGACTGCCGCCTGGACGATTTCATCGGGTGCGTTGTGCAATCCGGAGTAGATCACTTCGAAGCCGGCATCGCGAAACGCTCGAGCGATGACGTGTGCACCGCGGTCGTGGCCATCGAGGCCGACTTTCGCGACCAGACAGCGGATTGACTGCTGTTCGCTGCTCATAGGCACACTTCTCTGGCTGTCTGTTTGAGTGTAACGGACGTTCCTGTAAGACTGATACTACCGGATGAACCACTGGTCGTCGTGACCGTCTCTCGAGCCGACACACTGGTGAACCAAAGGCTAAAGAGTGCAACGACCGAACATTCCAGTAATGACTATCGTTCGTTTACTGCGGAGGGATCTCTCGTGGGCGTCGAAATAAAAGAGACCAGGGTGACCGACGCCGAGTTCGAGGAGATGAAACGGTTCGTCTACGAGTATCTCTCGGCCAGCGTCGAAAAAGAACGCGAGGGCGGTCGGATGCGGTGGTATCCGTGGCACTCCGCCGACTATCGGTTCAACCACATCTTAAACGTCGTCTCCATCGCCGAAGAACTCGCACAGGAAGAAGGTGCAGACGTCGACATCACCCGCGTTGCCGCCGTCTTCCACGACGTGGCCAAACTCGAGACCGACCAGGAACTACACGCCGAAGCCGGCGCTCGAGTCGCTCGCCAGTATTTAGAGGCCAGAGCGGGGTATCCCGATTCGTTCGTTTCCCAGGTGTGTCGGGCGATCGAATACCACTCCTATCAGGGCGAGTTAGGAGACCTCGCACTCGAGACTCAGTGTCTGATCGAGGCCGATTTACTCGATAAAATCGGTGCGAACGGGACGATGCTCATGTTGCTCCGGATGGGCTATGAGGCCCGCACGCATATGGAAGCCGACGAGATGGTCGACCGCGTCCTAGAACGCGGTTATGACGCCGCCGGACGGGTCGAAAGCGACACTGCAGAGGGCATCGCCTACCAGCGACTCAAACGCGTCAAGTGGTTCGGCGAGTGGCTCGAGGACGAAATCGCCGGCCTGTAGCGGTTCGGACGCATAGCACCGTCTGCATCCGAACCGCCTTCGTTATCCACTACGAACCACGCCCGCCAGCGGTTCGCTGTCGGTGGCCAGTCGGTCTGTTGCTCGGTGACATCTAATCAGAACGCATTTGTCATACGAAATAGATTCGTGCGGTAGGATGTATGCCGCCAGTAGTCTCAACGATGCCCTCCAGTTGACGAAACGGTACCTTTCGGCTCTCTGGCTTGATCAGTGGTTAAAACTCGGGGCCGTCCTCTTGTTCCTGGGAGGGCTAGGAATCGCTCTCCATGTACTCAGTATCGCCGCACAACTGGGGGTACAGGCTATAGAGGAGCAAGGAGCGGAACTCATCTCCCTCGAGGGAGACGAACTCGTACTCGTAGCCGGTGTTGCCGCGGGCGTCCTTGCCATCTACGCCGCGTTTAGGTACGTAGCGGCGCTGCTCGAGTTCGTCTTCGTCGAATCGCTCCGGTCGGAATCGATGTTCGTCCGGCGGTACCTCCGGAGGAACCTGCGTCGAGGGCTGTGGTTGCTGTTGTTCCGGTTTGTGCTTGGGGTCGGTGCCGTCGTTGCGATTGCCGCCCCGATTGCGGCTGTCATCGTTTTCGGTGACGTTACCGATCCGAACGAGTTCTCAAGTGGAGTTGTCACCGCGTTCGTCGGCTACGTATTGCTCGTATCACTTTGCTGGGTTGCAGTAAACAATCTCACGAACGGCTTTGTCGTCCCGATCATGCTCCACGATGACCGGGGACCGATCGGTGCCTGGCGGCGATTCGTTTCGGTGATCGGCGCGAACTGGGTTGGCGTCGGCTCGTTCCTGTTTGTCGCCTGGACGCTTGGCTTCATGCTCTGGGCGTTTTTCGCCGTCTTCGGCATCTTCGCGGCGTTCTTCGGCCTATTCCTCTGGGCGTTCTTTGTCGTCCTCTTGACGGCAGTTCACGACTCGCTCTTTCTTCTGGCGCTTGTCGGATTGCTGGCCGGCTACCTCGCCTACCAGTACGTGGTGGCGCTCGTCGAATCGCCCGTCAGAAGCTACGTCCGGTACTACGCGATTGCGATCCTCGGCGCGAGCGACCCCTCTCTCGATCTGGTTGCCGACCGACGGGCCGCGATTGACGCCGGAATCCGGGCGGGTGGCGCTCCGGAAGCGATGCGGCCGAGGTCCGATTTCGAGCGCGCCGACTATCAGATCGTCGAGGATCCGGGAGTCGAACCGACGACGGGAGACGCATCCGGCGAGTCCACCGGTAAAGCGTTCGACGATCCCGTCTGGGACCAGTTGAGTGAGCCACAGACCGAGGACAGTGACTCCTCATCAAGGCCGACCGACGACGCAAGCGAGCCGATGCAACCGGCCGACGAGCCTGTCACCGACAACGACTCGAGCGACAGCGATCCCGACGAAAATCTGTCGGAAGTCGACGAAACAGCGGACCAAAAGGCCGACGACTCGAACTGATACTGCCGGCCGTCCGTCGGAAATCGCCGCCACGGGGTGGCGATCAGACAGTTCCGTCCGATAGTATGAAAAGAGCCAGCTACCGGATTTTACACGCTTAGAGCAGGCGAATCGCGCCTATCGCGAGAAAGAGCAATCCGAAGCCAGCTAGTACCACGGAACTGAGCGCGGCGACGATGGGAGCGAGGGTGTTGACGCGCCGACCGGTGGAGACGAGCGCGGCGGGATAGACGACGATCCAGACCGCGATGCCGGCGAAAAAGCCGATTAGAAGCGTCGCAGAGCCAGTCTGGACCACTAGCGTGCCGGCGAGGAGGTCACCGACGGCGGGGACGTGTGCAAAGACATCGAGACGTCCGGCCTCGAGTAAGCCGACACCGACGGTGAGCCAGAAGCCAATCTGATAGGGGTTGGTAAGCGAGAGCACAAAGGTTTTCGAAAACCCGCTCGAGGCCGTTGAGTCGGCGTCGGTAAAACCAGTCGTTGAGGCTGCCTCGTGTGCCGCCCCAATGGCGAAATACAGCATCAAGAGGCCGCCGGCGAGATAGAGGGCGGGTCGAACGGATAGATAGCTATCGAGGACCGCGACGACGCCGGCCAGCGTCAGCACGAAAAACAGGACATCCGCGCTCATTGCGCCGAGACCAGCCCGAACGCCCGCCATCCAGCCACGGCTGACGCTTTCGGCGGCAATGATGGCGTTCATCGGTCCAGGTGGTGCAGCTAGCGCGAGCCCGAAAATCATCCCCGAGCCAAGCGTCACCAGCGTCGCCAACACAGTGGCTCGAACGGAGCCACCGAGGGGCAAAAAATCCGACGCCCACGGTCGTCGGGATTTCCGCTGACGGTCTCTCTTATCTGTCTCGAGAGCGATCGTTGTCGTCTTTGAGAATCGGCAGCGACTGGCTCCCGCCGTGTGAGTTACGCGCGACGAGCGTTGTGACCGCGGCCGTCCCGTCGAGTAGCGACCGGCGTCGTTCTTCGTACGAAAGGATCGTCAGATCCAGACAGGCTCGAAGCAGGTCGTTCGACCGATAGCGATGCCGATCGCTCGAGGGGCCAATATCGACGAGGTCGCTCGAACGAAGGTGGTGTTCGTAGACGAGCACGCCACCAGGTGCAAGCGCCTCCTTGAGTGCAGGCAGGTGCTCGAGGCCGGCAAAGAAACTTACGCTGATGAGGTCATAGTGTTCGGCTTCGAGATCGTACTCGGCGAGGTCTGCTCTGACCCACTCGATCTCGAGGTCGCGACGGGCTGCTCGGCGGCTGGCCTCCTCTATGGCGACGTCCGAAACGTCGATTGCGTCGACGTCGTACCCATGCTCGGCGAGAAAGATGGCGTTTCGCCCAGTTCCGGTAGCAACGTCGAGGGCGCGGCCGTCGGGCAACGTTTCGATTCGGGCCTCGAGTTCGGGAATCGGCTCGTCGGGCAGCATAAAATCGGACTGGTTGTGTTTTTCGTTCCAGCGGGTGCGGTCGTCGGTCACAGTATCTCTCCGTGCGGCCTCGAGCCTCGAGAGAGCTTCGGTTGGGTATTATGATGAGACGGGATCTCGACGCTCGAGTGTTTTTAGGACCGTGAGCAACGTTTTGAACCGCAGCGGCTTTTCGGTGAGCTGGAGTTCGTCGGCCGACGAATCGTAGTGGACGAACTCCGTCGTCTCGAGGGTCG
>LKMM01000141.1 GCA_001563885.1 Natrialbaceae archaeon B1-Br10_E2g27 | reverse complement strand
CCTACGAACAAGACGTCGCGACTGCTGCGACGTTCGCCCGCAACCTCTCGGTCAACGCCGTGTTCCCAACCGAGGCAACCGCGCCAACGCTCATCGCCAAGGCGACGGGCGAGGCAAAGAGCCTGGGCTTACACGCTGCGATCGAAGACGAAGCCCTCATGCCCGATCTCATCAGCAAGGCCGACGCACAACTGCGTGCGCTTGCGGCCCAGATCGACGATGAGGAAGCCCTGCCGGAGGAACTGCAGGGCGTCGAGGCACCTGCCGCTGAGTCGGCAGTCGATGCCGAGGGCGACGACGAAGATGAATCGGAAGACGACCAGGAAGCCGCCGAGGCTGAAGACACCGACGACGACGATGATGACGACGGCGGTGCTGGCGGACTCGGCGCAATGTTCGGCTAATCAACGGAGGATATAACAATGGAATACGTATACGCTGCACTCATCCTGAACGAAACGGGCGAAGAGATCAACGAAGACAACCTGACTGACGTACTTGACGCTGCTGGCGTCGATGTCGAAGAGTCCCGCGTGAAAGCGCTCGTCGCTGCACTCGAGGACGTCGACATCGACGAGGCCGTCGAGGAGGCTGCAGCCGTCCCCGCTGCCGGCGCTGCTGCCGGTGGCGCGGCCGCCGCTGCAGACGACGAGGAAGGCGAGTCCGACGTTCCGGACACGACCGACGACGACGAAGACGACGAGGAAGAAGAAGACGACGACGCCGGTGGCGAGGGCCTCGGCAACCTCTTCGGCTAACTCACACGACGACCACAGTTGCCACTGCCCAGCAGTGGAGAGCAGACCTGATTTCTTTCGACACAACACCACAGCACTGCGTAGCGCTCGAGGCGCGGATTTAAATCCAAACGGGCGGCCAACGATGGCGAATGGTCGTCCTCGCACTCGAGTTCGTCGCCGATCCCTGGCTGACGGTTCAGTTGCTCGCGTGGGTTCTCGTGGGTGCGTTACTCGGCAGTATCAGCGGTCTGATCCCGGGCTTGCACGCGAACAACTTTGCGCTCTTGCTTGCTGGGATTGCGGTGTCGATACCTGGACCGCCACTGTTCGTTGGCTGTGCGATGTTGGCCGCAGGTGTCGTGCACACGTTCGTCAACGCAGTGCCGGCGATGGCACTCGGGGTGCCCGATGCCGAGATGGCCGTGACGGCGTTGCCTGGCCACCGGATGGTAATGGAGGGACGAGGATTCGAGGCAATTCGTCTCTCAGCGGTGGGGAGCCTGCTTGCGGTGCTCGTTGCAGTACCGCTTGCGATTCCAGTCACCTGGGGTGTGATGGCGGTGTATCCGACGCTTCGGGACAACCTCGCGCTCGTGTTGGCGATGGTTGCCGTGGCCCTCATCGCTTCCGAGTACTCCTGGCGCGGCCGGTTCGGCGGCGCGCTCTCGTTCGTCCTGGCTGCCGGATTGGGCGTCCTCACGCTCGACATCTCGCCGGAAGCCCCGCTAGACGCAGGTGGGATGCTTGCACCGCTGTTCGCCGGCCTCTTCGGTGCGCCGGTGTTGATCGACGCCATCTTTGGCAGCGGCATTCCGCCACAGCACGGCGACGAACTCCGCATGCGACGAGGGCTCCTCGTTGCGACTGCAATCGCTGGTTCTCTCGCGGGTGCCGTCGTTGGCTACATCCCCGGCATTTCGGCCGCCATCGCCGCCGTCGCCGTCCTCGTCCTCGTTCCCGGAGACGCCGGCGACCGCGGCTACATCGTCGCGACAAGCGGCGTCGACACGGCGAACACTATTTTCGCGCTGTTCGCAATGGTCGCCATCGGCCAGCCTCGAACCGGTGTGATGGTCGCCTTCGAAAGCGCCGACGTGCCCCTCGAGTTGCCGGTGTTAATCGGCGGCGTCTTGCTTGCCGGCGCACTCGGGTTCGTTCTCGTGATCGTCCTCGGCGACGCGTATCTCGAACTCGTTGGAGAACTCACCTACTGGAAAATCTCTGCGGCCGTACTCGGATTGCTCCTCGTACTCTCGTATCTGTTTACCGGCCCCATCGGCATCGTCGTTTTTGTCGTTGCAGCGGCAATCGGGATGGTTCCCGTCAGGCTGCAGGCCCGACGGGTGCACTTGATGGGCGTGTTGATTGGGCCGCTGATCCTTGCGGGCTAGGATTGTCTGCCATACCGTCAGTTACGGCGTCTGGTCAGTAACAGCGTCACCGCTTGCCCCTGGCCGCCTCGAGGAGCGATTCGACCCGGTCGGTCGACACTGGATTGGTCGTCTCACCTCCTTCTTTGAGCGCAGTTCCGACGATCACGCCCGTTGCACCGGCTTCGAAACACGATGTGATCGTTTCACTCGAGACGCCGCTGCCGACCAGAACCGGCGTCTCGAGGCCGTGTTCATCGAGCGCCCTGGTGACAGCCTCGAGGTCCGCGAGATCGGTTTCGCGTCCGGTTCCCGATCCGGAGACGACGAGGCCATCGGCCCGACCGCGTTCGACTGTCTCGAGTGCCGCTTGCTCGATCGATCGCTCGCCGACTGGCGTTGCGTGTTTGACGTGGACGTCGGCGAGGATGGCTACATCGGCCTCGAGTCGGTCCCGAAGCCGGAGGGTTTCGTGGGCTTGTCCCTCGAGAACACCCTGATCGGTCGCGGCTGTACCGACGTGGACGTTGATGCGAACGAAATCAGCCCCGACGGCCGCGGCGATCGACAGCGCCGCCTCGGCGTCGTTTCGCAGGACGTTGATTCCCATGGGGATATCGACCGCGTCAGCGATTCGGGTTGCCACCGCGGTCATCTCGGCTACCACGTGTTTCGGGACGGACTCGGGGTAAAACGGCGCGTCGCCGAAGTTCTCGAGGATGAGTCCGTCGACGCCGCCGGCCTCGAGTCGGCGGGCGTCCTCGAGTGGGCGTTGCCCTATCGCTTCCCGATCACCGTCGAACGCCGGGGCTCCCGGGAGTGCCGGCAGATGAACCATGCCGACGATCGGGCGATCCGAGTCGAAACGTGCTGGGAGTGGGCTCGAAGACGTGGGCATACGACCTGTGTCGGCGCGACCGATATAAGTACTCGAGAAGCCGGATGAGCGCTCTCGACAACCCCCTCCTCGGCCCGGACGGTTTTATTTCCCCCGTCCGAACGACCCACTATGCCAGCGCTGTTTTCACCCTTTTCGCTTCGCGACCTCGAGATACCGAACCGACTTGCCGTCTCGCCGATGTGTCAGTACTCCTGTGAACCCGATGGGCTCCCGACGGAGTGGCACCGCATCCATCTCGGGAGCCGCGCGGTCGGCGGCGCAGGAATCGTCATGACCGAAGCGACCGCCGTCGAACCGCGAGGGCGGATTTCCCCACACGATCTGGGTATCTGGAGCGACGACCACGCCGACGCCCTCGAGCCGATTACCGAGTTTATCCACGAGCAAGGCGCAGTGGCCGGTATCCAACTCGCCCACGCGGGCCACAAAGCAAGCAAGTGCCGACCGTGGGAAGGCAACGTTCCGATTGCATCCGAGGATGGCGGCTGGGAAGTGCTCTCGCCGTCGCCGGAAGCGTACCCGCCGTTCGACGGCGACCGCCCCGAGATGCGTCGGGCAACCCAGGACGACCTCGAGGGCGTCGTCGACGCCTACCGTGAGGCAGCCAAACGCTCGCTATTGGCAGGATTCGACGTTGCTGAAGTCCACGCCGCCCACGGCTACCTGCTTCATGCGTTTCTCTCGCCGGTCACGAATCGCCGCGAGGACGAATACGGTGGGGGTTTCGAGAACCGAACGCGGCTGGTCCGTGAGGTGACCGCTGCGGTCAGGGAGGTCTGGCCCGACGAAAAGCCGCTGTTCGTCCGAATTTCGGGGACCGACTGGCTCGAGGACCGTCACTCGTGGGATATCGAACAGTCAGTTCGGCTGGCGTCCGAACTCGAGGCCCTCGGTGTCGACCTCATCGACGTCAGTTCCGGGGGAATTCACCCCGAGCAGGCGGTCCCCGACGGGCCGAACGCGCAGGTGCCACTGGCGGAGGCCGTTCGTGAGGGAAGCAACGTTGCGGTCGGCGCGGTCGGCGGCATCACCGAACCCAACCAGGCCGACGCGCTCGTTCGCAACGGCCGGGCCGACCTCGTGCTCGTCGCCCGGGAGTTTCTGCGTGATCCGTACTTCGGTCTCCGGGCGGCGGGAGGGCTCGAGGAAGACGCACGTGAGCGATGGCCGGTGCAGTATCGGCGGGCGGTTCGGTAAGGTCGATAGGGGTAGCTATGCCTCGCGCCACTTGATCGAACAACCCTGGGAGGGCCGCCACTCGAGGTCGACATCCTCGCCGGCGAGGACTGCGTCGATCGCTTCCCGGATGTGGAATCGTGTTGGCTCATCATCGGGGTTGAGCGCGTCGTCGAGTCGACCCTGGTAGACGAGTCGGAACTCGCCATCCTCACGTTCGAATAAAAATGGATCGGGCGTACAGACCGCGTCGTACTCGCGGGCGACCTCCTGGCTGTCGTCTCTGAGATAGGCGTCGTACTCGATTGTGCCTGCCTCGACTAACTCGCGCATTCGCTCCATCGAGTCGTCGGGATACTCCGCTGCGTCGTTGGGGTTGACCCCGACGACTGCAACCTCGTCGTACTCGGAGGCGAGGTCGTTCAACAGGTCGAATTTCGCTTTCGCGTACGGACAGTGATTGCACGTAAAGACGATCAACAGCGCCTCGGCGTCTGCAAACGACTCGAGCGTATAGCGGTCGCCGTCGGTTCCCTCGAGGTCGAACGTTGGGGCTGGCTCCCCAGCCGACAGTTCCGTATCGGATTCCAGTAGTACCATACGTGTCTTTCTCGACCGTGGGTCAAATATCCTCGCGGACGGAACTATCGGGGCCGACTCGTCGAGTGAGTGTGACTGTCATACGCGCCCCTCCTTTCTCTGTCGTATCGGTCTCGAGTGATCCACCGACGGACTCGAGTACAGTCTCCACCAGATACCGCCTGAGCCCCATCCTCGACCAGGAATCGAAGTGGACGTCTGGGTCGACAGCGTGTTGCGTTTCGTCGTCTATCGGGTTTGCACACTCCTCGAGAAGTTCGACCGTTGTATCTTCGGCGGTGGTGCGTATTGTTACCGTGATCTCTGGTGTGGGCTGGTCCGAACGGTCGATGATGGCCTCGAAAAGAGTGGTAAACACCACACCCAACATCGGAGAGGCGAGCACAACTTTTGCGGACTCGGGTCGCTCGATCGTAATCTCGACGTCACGCTGTGTTCTAAGGCGGCGCACTTCGGTCTCGAGTACGGCGTCTAGATCACACGGTTCTGGCTCGAGGTCGGTAGCCGAAATAACGTCGACCACTGTTGCTGCAATATCGGTTCGATCAGCAGCGTGGCGTGCTGTCTCGAGTAACGACGCGATCGTGTGTTTGTCGGCGTCAGTTCCCTCTAACTGGTCTGTTAGGCCGACGATCATACTCAGATCGGCTCTGATATCTTCTCTGACAATCTGGTTCAATAGCGCGAGTCGATGATTTCGATCGACGAGTGTTCGTTGATTCCGTGATCGTTCGATCGCATACCTGAGCGTTCGCACAATTGCCTCGCCCGTGACGTTCGCCTTGGATAGATACTCCTGTGCGCCACATCTGAGGGCATCGACACCGAGCTCCATTTCGTTCTGGCCAGTCAGCACAACGACCGGGACCGTAGGTGTGTGTTCAACTACTCGTTCGACCGTCTCGATGCCCCGACTATCAGGGAGCATGAGATCGAGTAAAATCACATCCGGAGTACGTTCCTCGAGTGACTCGAACGCAGCCGAGAGCGTGCCAACGTGTTGGATTTCTATCTCTTCTACCAGTGTGTTAGCTGCTTGTTCACGGACAGTTGATTGCTGTTCTCGTATCAACCGAACAACAAATTCTGCTTGCTCTTTTTCATCTTCGACGAGCAGCAATGTCACGTTCTGGCCTGTAATCGACACTCTTTCACCCAGACGACGTGTCCAACACGACGCTATCTTATCAAAAAAGAGAGTGTATACTAAATCTTATGGGGCGAGACACTAGATAACTGCTATTTAGGCGACATAAGGCAAGAATATTAGGTTCCTACTCATATCTGATGCATGGATAGAACTGTTGTTACATCACCCGATACACGGGCCGCGTTAGATGCGCTTTCGATGCTCTCTAATAAATGGGAGCCGGTTGTCGTCGTTGTTCTCCTAGATGCAGGGTCCCTTCGATTTAGCGAACTCGAGGAACGGATTCCTGGAATTTCTCCGAACATGCTTACGAAGACGCTCGGGTCACTCTCAGCGGACGGACTCATCACTCGACGTGTGCTCAGTGAATCACCACTCACAGTTACGTACGACCTGACCGACGCCGGACGCGAGTTACAGCCCGTATTCGATTCGTTGAGGGCGTGGGCAGACACCCACATCGATTCAGTCGAATTCACAGTCGTCCTGGGTGACCGTGACCATCGACTCGTTGCACTCTATCGGAGCTGGTTGTCCGATCGTTTTACCGTTGCCGCTGTAAGCACACAGGAGCAACTTCAAAACGAACTCGCTGAGACGCCCGATATCGCTATTTTTGATGTCGATCTCTGGAGTGGTGAACCACCGACACTTTCCGCTCACTGCTCGGAGACAACCCGCTGTATTGCTCTCGTTGGCGATCGACCTGATCCATCGTTATGTCGGTGGCCGTATGACGATGTCCTCCGGAAACCACTCGTAAAGTCAGAGCTACTGGATGCCGTTAACACTCAACTCGAGCGGTTTGGCCAACCCGAACTGGAACGAGAACATGATGGAATCAAAGCCAGACTCACGCTGTTGGAGTCCATCTACTCGAGGCCGGTTTTAGAACAAGATGTGACGGTCTCGAGGCT
>LKMM01000013.1 GCA_001563885.1 Natrialbaceae archaeon B1-Br10_E2g27 | reverse complement strand
GGGTCGAACACTCGCATATGGAGACGACCACCGCTTTCGTCGGTCTCGAGTGTGTCGACTGCGGGGCGACCTTCGACGCCGAAGAACACCACCGGTGTCCGGACTGTGGCGGCCTGTTAGATCCCCAGTATGCCTACGACGAGATCGATCTCGACTCCGAGACGCTTGCCTCGAGACCGTTCGAGTCGATGTGGCGGTACGAAGAGCTACTGCCATTTCCCCACGCATCTGCGGTCTCGATGGCCGAAGGCGCGACGCCGCTGGTCGAGTGTCCGACGCTGGCGGCGGAGTTAGGCGTCGACCGCGTCCTGATCAAAGACGAGAGCCGGAATCCAACGGGGGCCGCCGTCGACCGCGGGCAGTCACTCGCAGTGACGGCCACAACCCACCACAACGCCGAGACGGTCACGCTCGCCTCCCCGGGCAATGGCGGCCAGTCCGCCGCGGCGTATGCCGGCCGTGCCGGCCTCGAGTCGACGGTCTATCTGCCCTCGCGTTCGAGTTTTACGACGAAGGCGATGGTAAACGTCCACGGCGGCGAGATGTCCGTCGTCGGCGGCCGGTTCGACGACGCGCTTGCCGCCTACGAGGAGGGGCTCGCCGAACACGACGATCGGTACTCGCTGCAGTCGTTTACGACGCCCTATCGCCACGAGGGTATGAAGACGATTCTGTATGAGATCGTCGAGCAACTCGAGTGGGACGTGCCCGATATAATTTGTTATCCGACGGGTAGTGGAACCGGCATCGTCGGGCTGGCGAAAGCCACACGCGAACTCGAGACGCTGGGATTGATCGAGGATCAACCTGCCCTGTATGCCACCCAGGCCGACGGCTGTGCGCCCATCGTCGAGGCATACGAGGCTGGAGACGACGAGATAACCCCCACCGAGCATCCGGATACGATCTGTGGTGATCTTGAAATTCCCGACCCTGCGGGCGGGTCGTGGGCACTCGAGGCGATCCGACGAACTGACGGCGGGGCGATTGCGCTCGAGGATCAGGATATCCTCGAGGCTGGCGTCCAGGTCGCCGCCAACGAGGGCCTCGAGTGTGCCCCGAGTTCGGCCACGGCGGCCGCCGGCGCGTGGGAACTCACAGGGACGTTCGATGGCGACGAAACGATCGTACTGGTCAACACTGCCGCGGGGTCAAAGGAGGCAGACGTGTTGCGAAGCCACCTGATGAGTCAGGGAATTTAAGAGATCAGACACTACCGAATCGAACGAACTGTCACTCGCGTTCGACGCGAGTTCTCGGGTACAGCGGCTGTCCCATCTCTTCTCGCTCGAGTTCCAAAATAGCTTCTTCGACGTCTTCTTGGCTCGCCTCTTTCATCTCGGCTGTCTTCGACAGACATCTATCTCAATGCTTATTAAATCTTACTGAAGGTTTCGTCCGCCAGTTTGGGTCCACAGTTCCATCCGATAGCATGAAAAACCAAACTGGACGCATTAGCGGCTCACAGGCGACTTTCTCGGGCGTCGTTTCGTAGCGCTTTTGCCGGTTGTCGGGAAACGACGCGGTATGACTGCTCCCTGGGACGACTGGAATCACGTCCTCAAGATCGATCCCGACAAGGATCTTCCCGAGGGTATCACGTACGGCGATCTCTGTGCGACTGGAACCGACGCCATCGAAATCGGCGGCACGATGGGGATCACCGAAGAGAACATGGAAGCCGTCGTCGAGGCCTGTGCCGAACACGACGTACCGCTCTATCAGGAACCCTCGAATCCGGACGTCGTCATCGACAACGAGGCACTCGAGGGCTATCTCATCCCGACGGTGTTCAACGCTGGCTCGCCGTTTTGGATCACTGGCGCGCACAAAGAGTGGGTTCGCATCGATGGCGACCTCGAGTGGGATCGGACGACACTCGAGGCCTACATCGTCCTGAACCCGGAGGCGGACGTGGCGCAACTGACCGAAGCCGACTGTGAGTTAAGCGCAGACGACGTCGCGGCGTATGCGAAAATCGCCGAGCGGATGTTCGGTCAGGAGATCGTCTACGTCGAGTACTCGGGTATGCTCGGTGAGGAGGCGATCGTCGAAGCCGCGGATGGAGCCGTCGACGAGGCGACGCTGTTTTACGGTGGCGGCATCCACGACTACGATTCGGCCTACGGGATGGCCCAACACGCCGACGTCATCGTCGTCGGCAACCTCGCCCACGAGGATGGGGTCGATGCCGTTCGGGAGACTGTCGACGCCGCATCGGATGCTGCATAGTTGTATTTAGCCACTTTGCGGGCTCAAAAAGCCAATTTGGCCTAAACTGTTTTCACCCATCGCTTGCGACTCAGACCATGAGCCTCCTCGCGGAATTCGAAGCGACGTCGCCGGACCTCGTGCTCGGACCGACGCTCGAGGCGATGCCGTCGCTGACGGTCGATCTCGAGCGTCAGTATGCGCTCGATCCGGCGCGGCCGATCGCGTTCTGCTGGGCTCGGTGTGGGGATGTCGATCGACTCGAGCGAACGCTTGCCGACGACAAAACCGTCGACAGCTACGAACGGATCACCGACGCCGAGGAGTGGACGCTCTATCGGATCCGTCGCAGCGATTCGGACGTTATCTGTGCGTACCGACACTGGGTTGGCGTCGGCGGCGAACTACTCGAGTGTCGGGGCCAGGATGGTCGATGGGAGGTCGAGATGCGCTTTCCAGACCGGGATGCGTTTACCCGGTATCACGACTTTCTCGAGCGTGAAAACGTCACCTTCGAACTCCACCGTCTGGCAGATGGAACCGAACCGTGTCATCTCCGCAGTCGGGAGACGCTGACTGACTCACAGCGTGAAGCGCTCGTTCTCGCACACGAAGCTGGCTTTTTTGAGGTGCCACGGGATACGACGCTTGGATCGGTCGCCGACAGCCTCGAAATTTCGACACAGGCGGTCAGCGAACGGCTTCGACGCGGACAGGCACGACTGATCGAAGAACACCTATTTTGATGCGGTCACGACCGGTCACTGTCGTCGATAGTTAACTCATTGAGTCGCGGGAGGGCGTCAGTGACGTCCTCGCGACAGACGACATCTGCGAGGCCATCACACGGAGTCGACTCGAGGGTGACGATGGCGACGGTCGCCCCCGTCGAGGCGGCCAACCGGGGAAGTGACGCCGCGGGTTCGACAACCAGTGAGGAACCGATCGCGAGGAAGACATCGCTCTCCCGGGCGAGCGACTGTGCCCGCTGGATGGCCGCCTCGGGCAACTGCTCGCCGAACAACACCACGTCGGGTTTGTATATCCCGCCACACGAACACCGAGGTGGCACGTCGTCGTTCGCTACACGTTCGAACACAGGGTCGGCGTCGGTTCGTCGGCCACAGTCGACACACCGAACCCGTTTTGCGTTGCCGTGTAACTCGAGGATCGTCGCCTCTGCTGTCCCATCTTTTCTCTTGGCTCCCGCGTTGGCTCGCTCGGAGACTGCCCGGGCGGCGGCTTCGTGGAGGCCGTCGGTATTTTGCGTACAGATCGCGTCGACAAATCCGTCGCGTTCCATCGTTGCCAGCGCCTCGTGGGCGACGTTCGGGCCGGAGACGTCGCCGAACAGTTCCCGTTGCAACTCGAGGCGGTCTCGCCAGAAGCCGCCCGGATCCGACCGAAATCGACCGTAGGTAAACTGTCCCTCCTCGAAGCGCTCCCAGACACCCCCATCGCCGCGAAACGTCGGCACGCCCGAGGGTGCAGAGGTGCCAGCACCCGTCAGCGCGACAACCGTCGAATCGCGATCGATCTCTTCGGCCAGTGACTCGAGGTCGGACATATCGGGCGTTCGCTGTGCTCGATAATACATCCGTGGACCACGCCGGTTTATGCGGTCCGAGTACGACGGACCGCTATGCAGTGGTGTAACCAGCCAACGAACTCATCAAGCGGCGAGGGTGTACACGTCTGGGGTCGACCCCTGGTGGGGGATCTGGTGTGACTGACGACCACCTTCCGGCTGAACACCTTACTCCGCTTGCAACACGCATAGAGGAGTTACTCGCAGGCGTCGGCTACGAGGTGAGAGCCGCCATCGACGCCATCGACGACGCAGTCCCCGGTTATGGCGGGCTCTTCGACCCCACAACCGCACCCGAGGAGTTACGACACACCCTCGAGGACCTGCTCGAGTCGGACCTCACCCGGCCACCTGTTGTCGAACCGACGACTGCTGCGTTTGTCCTCTACGTCGATGGGAGTTCCCGTGGCAACCCCGGCCCCGCGGGAGCGGGTGCTGTCATCATGGACGCCCACGAGTCCGAACTCGCTCGTCTCGGCCGACCCGTCGGCTCCCGAAGCGGGAACAACACCGCCGAATACGTTGCGCTCCATCTCGGACTGGCCGAACTGTTGGCACGCTATGAGCCACACACACTCGAGGTACGTATCGACTCGATGACCGTCATCCGGGATGTCTGGGGTGGCAACGAGCCGACGGAACCGGGCGTCGAGCCCTACAGCGAAGCCATCACGGCGGCGCTCTCGAGCGTTCCGGACCACCAGTATACGCATCTGGCCGACAGCGACCCGAACCCTGCCGACCCGCTGGCGACAGTCGGTGCCGATATCGCGGCCCTCGGACCTGGATAGTCCAGCAGCAATCCCTGTCATCTATGGGTTGCTTCTGTAGAGCGTACAGCCCGACGACCACAACCGGAGTGGTCTCGGAAGTCAAATTTCCACTATCGCTCCCAAGGTTGATTATGGTTTACCCGCAACGTACGCAGAATGGCCGATCGAATCCGTCTGTTCTGTCTCATCGAGGAACCGACACTTCTCGAGGCGATCCAGACTGCGATCGACCGCCAGAGCGACCAGTTCGACCTCGAGACGGCGACGGACCCAGATGGTGGTGTTGCCCGGCTCTCGTCGACGCCGGTTGACTGTCTCGTTTGTGGCGGGCAGTTTCGTGGCGGCTCCTGGACGGACGTTCTCGAGACCGTTCGGGAGACGCATCCGGCGCTTCCGATCGTCTTCGTCGTCGACCAGGCCGACGATGTCGGCGCTCCCGACGCCCTCACAGCCGGCGCGACCGATGTTCTTAGCTGGTCTCCGGAAACGGATCTCGATGTGGTCCTCACAGCCCGGTTGCGAAACGCCATCTCGGCCCACGGAATCGGGGCGACGGACGTCGATCATCAGGCTCCAGTCGTCGAGGAAGCACCGATCGGGATCGTGCTCATCGATCGCTCGCTGCCATCGAATCCGATCGTCTCGGTCAACGACGAGTTCGAACGCCAGACCGGATACGATCGGACCGAACTCTCCGGACAGTCGCTGTCGATTCTCGAGGGAAGGGCAACCGACCCATCGGAAGCAACGGTTCTCTCTGAGGCACTCGAGGCCGGCGAGTCAGTGTCGGTCGAACTCCAGTTGTCTCGACGTGATGGACTCTCTTACTGGAGTCAGTTCTGGCTCGTCCCGCTCGAGGGAAACTCCGCTATCGGCTTTCAGCAGGACGTGACGATCGAAAAACGGCGCGAACGGGAGTTAGAGCGCGAACGGATGTTCAACGAGCAAGCACTCGATACGCTCGATGATCTGTTTTACGTCGTCGACGTCGACGGCACGCTTCGGCGCTGGAACGACCGATTGGAGGCGGTAACTGGTTACGACCGCGAGTCGATTTCGAACATGGGCGTGACTGACTTTTTCGTCGAGGACCACCGCGAACTGATCGCGGATTCGATTCAGACGGTCTTCGACGGCGAGCAACTAACCGTCGAGGCGGATCTCCGAACCGCCTCGGGGCTTCGAATCCCTTACGAGCTTACCGGCGCACGGCTGGTGGGTCCCGACGGAACGCTCACCGGTCTCGTCGGCATCGGACGAGATCTGACCGACCGAAAGAAAAGAGAACGCGAGCGAGCGGCCGCCGTCGAATTTCTCGGCGGCATCTACGAGGTTACGACCGATCTCGAGCGAGCCTTCGAGGAGAAAATCGACCGACTGCTCGAGCTTGGGAGTGCAAAGATCGGGCTCCCCTATGGCTTTCTCACGGAAATCGACACCGACGACGGTATCCAGCGAATCGTCGCCGCAACTGGTGACCACGAGTTACTCCAGCCCGGCCAGTCGTGTTCGCTCACTGAAGCGTACTGCCAGCAGACGATCGAGTCCGACTCGCTTTTCGCGATGACTGATGCGCTCGAGGCCGGACTCGGTGAGGACGCGGCCTACGAAACGTTCGGTCTCGACAGCTACGTCGGGATTCCCGTCACCGTCGAGGGGAAACTCTACGGCACGCTCTGTTTTGCCGCGACCGAGTCCCGATCGGAACCCTTCGGTGACATCGACCGGATGTTCGTCCGGCTGATGGGCAAGTGGGCCAGCTACGAACTCGAGCGCGAGCGAGCCAACGACGCGCTCCGGGAGCAAAACGAGCGCCTCGAGGCGTTTGCGAGCGTCGTCAGCCACGACCTCCGAAATCCGTTAAACGTTGCCGAGGGCCACCTCGAGATCGAACGAGACGAACGCGACAGCGAGCATCTCAGTGAAGTTGCCGACTCACTTGCCCGGATGGGAACGCTCATCGACGACCTGCTTACGCTCGCCCGACAGGGAGAGTCACTCGAAGACCGACAGCCGGTGGCCCTCGAGGCGGTTGCAATGGAGTGTTGGGGCAACGTCGCCACCGAGAACGCGACCATCGTTGTCGACGCCGAGCGAGCGATCCTCGCCGACCGGAGCCGACTCGTCCAACTGCTCGAGAACCTCTATCGGAACGCACTCGATCACGTCGGCGAGGACGTCACCGTCACCGTTGGGTTACTCGAGGGCGGCTTTGGTATCGAAGACGATGGCCCCGGCATCCCAGCGGACGACCGCGAGGAAATTTTCGAGACCGGCTACACGACCTCGAACGACGGCACCGGCTTTGGCCTCTCGATCGTCGCCGAGATCGTCGACGCCCACGGCTGGGAGATCGAGGTGACCGAGGGAACCGATGGCGGCGCTCGGTTCGAGATTACCGGCGTCGAGGAACCGAGTTGAGACTTGGTCGACGAACTATCATGCCAAATTTCAGCGCACGCAGGCATCCGTCACGCCGCACTGACTCCGACCCAGAACGGTTGCGCTTAAGTTTCGGCTACCTGAATCAGGAGGTATGCAGGATAGAACCTACACTGCCGACGCCGAGCCGGGCGAGGATGCGACCGTCGCCGGCTGGGTCCACGAGATCCGTGATCTCGGGGGCATCGCATTTCTGATTCTTCGGGATTCGACCGGCAAGATCCAGATCAAATTCGAGAAAGACGAGATGGACGAGGAGTTAGTCGAGGCCGGTCTCGGCGTCTCCAGAGAGAGCATCGTCAGCGTCTCCGGCGTCGTCGAAGAAGAGCCGCGTGCGCCAACCGGCGTCGAGATTACGCCTACCTCACTCGAGGTCATCGCCGAGGCCGAGCCGGAACTGCCACTCGATCCCTCGGGCAAGGTCGACGCCGAGATTTCGACCCGACTCGACAACCGAACGCTCGACCTGCGAAAGCCCGAGGTACAGGCCATCTTCGAGATTCGTGCTGTGGTCTTGAGTGCCGTTCGGGATGCCTTCCGCGAACACCGCTGTACGGAGATAACGACCCCGAAGATCGTCGCGACGGGGACCGAAGGCGGCACTGAACTGTTCCCGATCACCTACTTCGGCGAAGAGGCGTTTATGAACCAGTCGCCACAGCTTTTCAAACAGCTCATCGCCGGTTCGAACGTCGAACGCGTCTTCGAGATCGGTCCGATCTTCCGCGCCGAAGAACACAACACGCCCCGGCATTTAAACGAGGCGACCTCGATCGACTTCGAGGGTGCGTTCTGTGACGCCCATGACGCGATGGACGTCGCCGAAGCGATCACCCGCGCCGCCTACGAGGCCGTCGCCGAAAACTGCGCCGATGAACTCGAGACGCTCGGACTAGCAGCGGAGTTTGCCCTTCCCGAGGAGTCGTTCCCACGACTCACCTACGAGGAGGCTATCGAACGGATCAACGCCACGGGCGAACTCGACGAGCAGTTGGTCTGGGGCGACGATTTGCCGACCGAAGGCGAAAAAGCCCTCGGCGAGGACGTTGGGACGCACTATTTCATCACCGAGTGGCCGAGTGAGATCAAACCGTTTTACATCATGGACGACGCCGACGACGATCAGCTTTCGACCGGCTTCGACATGATGCACCCGCGGATGGAACTTGTCTCGGGCGGCCAGCGTGAGCACCGCTACGACCACCTCGTCTCCGGCTTCGAACAGCAGGGCCTCGATCCCGTCGAGTTCGAGTACTACACCAAGATGTTCAAATACGGCATGCCACCCCACGCCGGCTTCGGCCTCGGTGGCGAACGCCTCTTGATGACGATGCTCGATCTGGACAACATCCGGGAAGCGGTCCTCTTCCCGCGTGATCGTCAACGTCTGAGCCCGTAGGCGTCTGTAATCGAATACTACCGATCGTCGGTCGGTTACGATTTTCGCGATACGGGCATCGAGCATTGTTTACGACTGGCATCGAGCAGTACCAACACGAAATCGACCGGAATAATTTTGATTGGTACGCGTCACGTTATCTGTAATGATCAGTTCACTGTTACCCATCGCGATCGAACAGATCGATGTCTCTCTCGTCCCCAGTTCCAGTACGTTTCTTGCAGTCGTCCTGACGTTCGGCGTGCTCGCAGTATTTATCCAGGCGATCTCCTGGGCTGCAATTGCACAACTCGACCGGGTACTCCTTGCGCTCTCGTATCTCATCGGTGTCGTCGGCTACGCTATGACCGGCGACTCCGCGCTCGTGTTCGCACCGCCGGCCGTGACGTTGGCCTGGCTGTTCGTCGGCCAGTACGTGGGCGAATCCGTGGGAGTTCGTCGACAGCGCCAGGGCGACGGTCGAAAAGAGCAGACTCGAGGCAGTGACGAAGACGAGGCCGGACTTCCGGCCGAGCAACTCGATACGGAGCCACCGGGACATGACTTCTCGGATGTCGGTGGGATGGACGACCTCGTCGAGACGCTGTACGATCGGGTAATCGATCCGCTGGTTCGCGGAGACGTGTACGATCATTACGGCATCGGTACGGTCAACGGCGTCCTCTTTTATGGCCCGCCGGGCTGTGGAAAGACCTTCGTCGCGAGCGCGGTTGCCGCCGAGACCGACTACAACTACATTGAGATTACACCGAGTGATATCGTAAGCAAGTACGTCGGTGAGGCTGCCGACAACGTCGCGACAGTGTTCGAGACGGCCCGCGAGAACGAGCCCTGTCTGGTCTTTATCGACGAAATCGACGCGATTGCAAGCGATCGCTCGGGACGGATGACGACGAGCGAACAACAGATGGTAAACCAGTTGCTGACCGAACTCGAGAGCCAGAACGACGCCGATATCGTCGTCTTTGCGGCGACGAACTATCTCGATGACGTCGACGATGCAATCTTGCGGTCGGGCCGGTTCGACGAGCGAGTCGAGGTGCCACCGCCGGACCGTCAGGCTCGACTGGAAATTCTCGGACTCGAACTAGCGGAAACACCGGTTGCAGACGACGTCGTCCTCGAGGCAATCGCGACGGCGACTGCGGGCTATGCCTCGAGTGACGTTACACTCGTCGCCGATATCGCGATTCGTCACGCTATCGCCGACGAGTCGCCGGTGACACAGGCACATCTCCTACAGGCGGTCGATGAAACCGAAACCAGCATTCCAGACTGGCTCGATCGCTACGAGGATCGGTTCGAGGAAGATCTCGGCCGATCTTCGAGCGAGGAGCCAACGTCGTTCGAGGAGCTTCCGGGGATGACAGAGATCACGTCGGTGATCGAGCGGCGGGTTCTCGGGCCGGTTCGCAACGCTGCGGGCTATGAGCGTCTCGAGGTTCCGCCAGTCGACGGTGCGTTACTGTATGGGCCACCCGACGCAGGGAAGACGTCGCTTGCGCGGTCGATCGCGGCAGAACTCGACCGGCCGGTCGTCGAGATCAGTCCCGATCGCTTCCGACTCGAGTCCGTCGACGATCCAGCCGAACGGACCGCCGAAATCATCGAAGACGCCCGTTCGGCCGCCCCGAGCGTGCTGTTGCTCGACGATCTGGACGAACTCGCCCCCAAATCCGGTGGCTCGAGAGCAACTGTCGGCGTTGGGACGCAACTGCAGACCCTGTTGCCGACGCTCGGAGCGGAGGTGCTCGTTGTCGGTACCGCACGCTCGGTCGGGGGGATCGACGTCGACGTCCTCCACGCCGGAACGTTCGACGAACGCATCGAAGTGCCACCGCCGGACGAGCGCACACACATTGCGATACTCGACGACGTGCTCCGGGACGAACTGTTCGCCGAGGAGATCGATCTGGAGACGGTCGCCGAGGCGACGGCTGGATTCAGTATCCGTGATACCCGCCATCTCGCAGGTCGACTCGCCCGGGAGGCGATACGTCGCGAGGAACAAATTACGACCGAGCGCTTGCTAGAAGAGGCCGAGACGGTCGAACCGACACTTGAGAGTTGGGAGCGATCACAGCCAAGCCGAATTCCTCCGGAACTGATCTCCAGTGGGAGTGGTCTGTCCTAAGAGCCTGGAGTCGTCGGCGAACCTGCAAGGTTATATCCGGTGAGACGCAACCGGAGTCCAATGCGCGAGGAGGCGACGGCGTTCGTTCCAGGCCATATTACGGGCTTTTTCAGCGCCCATCCGGACGACGATCCGACGAAAGCAGGCTCTCGAGGGGCTGGGCTTGCCCTCACCGACGGCGTCTCGGTGACAGTCGAGCCAGCCGAGGAGTCGGTGGTCGTCCTCGATGGGGAACCGATCGAGATCGAACCGGTCTCGACGGTCCTGTCAACGCTCAATGCGACCGCACGCGTCGAGGCCGACTCCGATCTCCCGCTTGGGGCAGGGTTCGGTGTCTCGGGGGCGATAGCTCTCGGAACGGCGCTTGCGACCAACCGGGTGTTCGGGCGAGCACTCTCGGAAAACGAACTGGTGACGATCGCCCACGGTGCGGAGGTCCAGGCTGGGACGGGGCTCGGCGACGTCGTCGCCCAGGCCCAGGGTGGGATTCCGATCCGGCTCGAGCCCGGAGGTCCCTACGAGAATCGGATGGATGCAATTCCTGCCCGGGCTCGCATCGAGTACGTCTCGTTTGGCGAGCTATCGACGGAAGCGGTCCTCTCGGGTGAGACGGACCGGCTTACCGTTGCGGGCAAGCGAGCGCTCTCACAGGTCGTCGGTCAACCGACGCTGCGGTCGTTCATGCACGCCTCGAGGCGGTTTGCCCGTGAGGCGGAACTGTTGACCGAACAGGTCGGGACGGCAATCGACGACGTCGCGGCCGAAGATGGCGAGGCGTCGATGGCGATGCTCGGTGAGACCGTCTTCGCACTCGGGACGGGGCTGTCGGATGCCGGCTACGAGCCGGCGGTCTGTACGACCCATCCGGCTGGCGCAGTGCTCGAGTGAGGACGGGCTCATACTACCGGCTCGAGGGAGCTTCGGAGTCAGGACCGGAACTGTCGTCCTCGAGTCGGGATTCGATCTCCGTCTCGGCGGTTGGCGTCCGTTCGCCGTTTGGTGCCGGTTCGTTTCCGGTTGGCGATGGCTGTTCGTTCGTATCAGCGACCGTACCGTGGTCTGTGCCCACTGTCTGCTGTGAGCCGGGTTCGGCTCCTACCTTCGGAATCGTCTCGAGTGCTGGTTGGGAGTCCGGTTCGGCGACGGGGCTCGGACCTGGCTGTGGTGGGTCGGCTCCGAGCAATCGTGGGAGTGCGGTGTCGGCGAACGTCAGGCCGACGACGAGGATGATTGGTGCCAAAAAGAGCCCGTAGAAGCCAAAGACGACGGGGCCGACGATGTATGCAAGCATCAGGAGGCCAACGTGGGTGCGCTTGCCGCTTAGATACGGTCTGAGCACGAGGTCGGGGATGGTATCGACGACGACGACCGCAAGCACGAGAAAGCCCACGAGATAGACGAGCATCCCCAGTTCACCATCCATGGCGACTCGAGCCGCTGGCGCGAGTGCAACGGGGACGTAGACGATTTTCATCCCGACAACGGGGATCAGACTCGCGATTCCGGTGAGCGCACCCGCGAGTGCAGGATACGGTATCTCGACGGCCGACGGAGCAACGAGGTTGTACCCCATGAAGGTAATAACTGCGACAATCGAGATGATGATGACGTTGAGCAGGTTGCCAAAGAGGACGGCCTCGAGTTCCTCGTCGACGGCCTCTAGGTACTCCCGAACGATGGCGTCGTCGTCGAACCGAAGCAGCCAGTCGTGGACCTTCGAGCCGTCGATCAGGAGGTAGTAGGTGACGACGACGGTGATCAGCAAGTTGAGCAGGAAACTCGTGACGAGTCCCGTCAGCACTGTCGCGTGGTCGATGGTGAACTCGATCACGGGATCGAACGTTCCCGATTCGTAGGCGGCGAGTGCTCCCTGGACAGTCAACTCCGGCGGTTCGTCGAACTGTCTGACCCACTCGACGTCGTCGGGAAGCGTCTCGGCGATGGGGTAGGTGGCCACGACGTTCCGAAGTTCGACGACGAGCAGGAGAAATGTGTAACTGAGCAAGAACAAAAGCGGCACGGCCAGAAACGAAATCACCAGTCCCGCTCGAACCTGGGCCGGGAGTTGGAGGCGCTCGAGCCAGTAGTAAAACCGTCGCATCGAGTAGTACAGAAAGACGGCGACGGTGAGGGCGGCGATGAATCGGTAGGCGACGTAGGCCGTGACGATGGCGACGCCGATACCGAACAGGGCGATGACGGCTCGCTTTTCGTTCATTTGCGTATACAAGACCCTTCGACAGAAATGAAAATAAACTGATCGATGTTCTGTCTGTGATTTCCAGGCATGGCTATCAACCTGTGGATCGGTCGGTTTTTGATCGTTCACCTCGAGAATCCGGTCGTGAGCGAGCACGAGACGGTTTCGGCGACGATCGAACACGAAGACGAGCTTCCGGAGGATCATCCCCGGTATCAGGATTTGCTCACCCGCCACCGCATCGAGACGGGCGTCGAGAAGGGAATTACCCATCTTCAGGGGATGCACGCCGAAGGGCGGGGGAGCGCCTTCGATTACCTGCTTGGCGAGGAGACGATTCCAAGCGCACGGAAAGCCGAGCGCGCGGCCGCAGCACACCTGTTGCTCGCAGACCATCCCGTCCTCTCGATCAACGGCAACGTCGCAGCACTGGTGCCCGGCGAGATGGTCGATCTCGCGGCAGCCGTCGATGCTGACCTCGAGATCAACCTCTTTAACCGGACGCCAGAGCGCATGCAGGCGATCGCCGACCACCTCCGCGAACACGGCGCGACCGACGTCAAAGGCCTCGAGGCCGATGCCCGCATTCCGAATCTCGACCATCAGCGGGCGAAAGTCGACGAAGACGGCATCTACGAGGCCGACGTCGTCGTCGTCCCACTCGAGGACGGCGACCGGGCCGAAGCCCTCGAGGCCATGGGGAAAACCGAAATCGTCATCGACCTCAATCCGCTCTCGCGTTCCCCACAGGTTGCGGAGATACCGATCGTCGACAACATCATCCGGGCGGTGCCGAATATGACCGAGCACGCTCTAACGCTTGCGGACGCCGATACCGACGAACTCCGGGCAATCGTCGAGTCGTTCGACCGGGAACAGGCACTCGAGGCCGCGGAAGCGCGGATTCGAGGCGGCCTGTAACTCCGCGCTGCGCTCGCTTCTCGTCTGAGACGTATGACCCCTCGTGTGAAATGCTTATTAGGCCGATCGATGTGGGACCTATAGACATGGAGACTACACAGAAACGGGCACCGACCGTCGCTGGGGAGGTCGAACGCTGATGTGTACTCGAGTGGTCTATCTCGGCGATGGTGGCCGGGTACTTACCGGCCGGTCGATGGATTGGAAAGAAGACATCGGCACGAACATCTGGGCGTTTCCCCGCGGGATCGAACGCGACGGGCGGGCGGGTCCGAACTCGGTAACCTGGAGTGCCCAGTACGGAAGCGTGGTCGCGACCGCATACGACGTTGCCACGACCGATGGGATGAACGAAGCGGGGCTGGTTGCGAACCTCCTGTGGCTCTCCGAATCGGTGTATCCGGACTGGGATGGTGAGGAACCTGCAATGTCGCTTTCAGTCTGGGCCCAGTATCTTCTCGATAACTTTGCTACCGTCGCGGAGGCACTCGAACACATTCGCAACGAGGAGTTCGTGATCGTGACCGATCACGTGCCGGGTGAGGATCGACTCGCGACGTTGCACCTCTCGCTGTCGGATGCTACCGGCGACAGTGCAATCGTCGAGTTCCTCGATGGTGAACTCGTCGTCCACCACGACCGCGAGTACCAGGTGATGACCAACTCGCCGACGTTTGAGGACCAACTTGCCCTGGCTGAGTACTGGGAAGAGATCGGCGGTACCGTCATGCTGCCAGGGACGAACCGACCTGCCGACCGATTCGTTCGGGCTCGCTTCTACGTCGACGCTATTCCCACGCTCGAGGATCGGCAAACGGCAACCGCCGGCGTCTTCAGCGTCCTTCGAAACGCCTCGGTACCCTACGGAATTTCGACCCCTGACCAGCCACACATCTCCTCGACGCGCTGGCGGACGGTTGCAGATCACAAGGACGGAATCTACTACTTCGAATCGGCTCTGATGCCGAATGCCTTCTGGCTCGAACTCGACGACATCGATTTCGAAGCCGACACCCGGATGCTCGAGCTCGGTCCCGACCAGTCGACGACGTTCGCCGGGAACGTCTCCGATCAGCTTGTCACTGCCGCCCCCTTCTCGTTTCTCGAGGCGGCCGTGGGTTGACAGGCTGCTCGAGCGATTACTGCTTGTGCCGTGGCCTACCCAGAGAACGTCTTCGACGACGTGCGGGCCAACGATTATTTTCTCGGCGTTCGAACTGCCGGCTATGCCATCGCTCACACCACCATGTATGCGATCCGAACACGCCTCCCGTGGGGCGGCCAAGGGAGCGAAACTGGGCGGGAAAGTCGGCGGCGTCGCTGGTCCCGCTGGCGGTGCCGTCGGTGCCGGCGTCGGCGCGGCAACCGGCTACCTCGCGGGGACGGCCAGAGATCGCGTCGAAGGGGTACTCAAACCGTTCTAACCGCTCGCGGGCCGTCTCCGGGTGCCGGTCGACGCCGGCGGGCGTTCAAGAACGCATAAATTCGTCCGCTGATTCCACTCGGGTAGTGATGGATACCTACGACCTGATCACGCGAAACGCAGCAGAGGTCGTCACCGACGAGGAGGTCCGGGAGTTAGCCGACGATCCCAACGGCAAACGGGCCTACGTCGGCTACGAACCCTCGGGCGTGCTCCACATCGGGCACCTGCTGACGGCGAACAAACTCATCGACCTCCAGGACGCCGGGATGGACGTCGTCGTCTTGCTCGCGGACGTCCATGCCTACTTAAACGGGAAGGGCTCTTTCGAGGAGATCCGCGAGACCGCAGAACGGATGAAAGCCCAGTTTATCGCCTACGGTCTCGAGGAAGACGCAACCGAGTTCGTCTACGGCTCGGAGTTCCAACTCGATGAAGAGTATACCCTCGACTTACACGAACTCGAGCTCTCGACGACGATAAACCGCGCCCAGCGGGCGATGGCCGAACTGGCCGGCGACGAGACGGCGAAAGTCAGCCATCTCGTCTATCCCCTGATGCAGGCACTCGACATCGAGTATCTCGATCTAGATCTGGCCGTTGGCGGCTTAGATCAGCGCAAAGTCCACATGCTCCACCGCGAGGAAGTGCCCGACCTCGGCTATGAGGCCCGGCCGTGTCTACACACGCCGATCGTCGCCGACCTCACGAGCGGCGAGGGCAAGATGTCCTCGAGCGATGGCGTTACCATCTCGATGGAAGATTCGACCGACGACATCGAACAGAAGGTCAACTCGGCGTTTTGTCCACCGACGCGGGATCCCGAAGACGACCTCGAGAATCCCGTCCTCGAGTTGTTCGAGTACCACGTCTTTCCTCGCTTCGAGGAGATTACGGTCGAACGGCCCGAGAAATACGGCGGCAACCTCACCTACGAGGACTACGAGACACTCGCCACAGACCTCGAATCCGGCGACCTCCACCCTGCAGACGCAAAGAGCACGCTCGCGACCTATCTCGACGAGCTGATCGCACCCGGCCGAACGGCACTCGAAGAGCTTCGAGCCTGACCCGAATCAGCAATCCTTAGGGCCGACAGGTCGTTGGCTGAGCCATGACATCCGCCGACGATCTCGCCGATCGCGTCTGCGACGGCGACCTTCGTATCCACGAACTCGAGGATCACGCCGACCACGATACCGCCGCGACGGCCCGCCGACTCGTGATCGAACGCAAGACGGGGGTCTCCCTCGAGACGATCGGTGAGTATGCGTTCCCGGCCGAAACCGCCGAGGCAAACATCGAAAATATGATCGGCGCGACCCAGATTCCGCTGGGGGTCGTCGGGCCGGTTGCAGTCAACCGCAACTCACAGCCCTCGAGTGAGACGGCAGACGCCGCCGCGTCCGGGGAGTACTACCTCCCGCTTGCGACGACCGAAGGGGCGTTGCTGGCATCGGTCAACCGCGGACTGTCGGTGATCGACGCGGCGGGCGGAGCCAGCGCTCGCGTCACCAAAAGCGGGATGACCCGTGCGCCGGTGTTTCGCGTCGAGGGCGTCGCCGACGCCGCCGAGACCGTCGAGTGGGTCGGCGAGAACGTAACGGCCCTCAGGGACGCTGCCGAATCGACGACCAGTCATGGCGAGTTGCTGGGAATCGAACCATACGTGGTCGGCGACTCCGTCTACCTGCGATTTGCGTATGACACCAAAGACGCGATGGGGATGAATATGGCGACCATCGCCACCGCCGAGGCCTGCGAGGTCGTCGAACGCGAGACGCCCGCCTCGCTCGTTGCCCTCTCGGGCAATCTCTGTTCGGATAAAAAACCAGCCGCGATCAACGCCGTCGAGGGCCGTGGCCGATCCGTGACTGCCGATGTCTGCATTCCGGGGGACCTCGTCGAGGACCGACTGCATACCACTCCAGAGGCCATCGTCGAGGCCAACACCCGGAAAAACCTCACCGGCAGCGCTAAAGCCGGTGCGCTCGGCTTCAACGCCCACGCCGCAAACGTCGTCGCCGCCGCCTTCCTCGCGACGGGCCAGGACGAAGCCCAGGTCGTCGAGGGTGCCAATACGATCACCACGATGGACACCCGCGACGGTGACCTCTATGCGGCCGTCTCGCTTGCCTCACTCGAGGTCGGCACCGTCGGTGGAGGGACCCGATTGCCCGCCCAGGCCGAAGCCCTCGAGGTGCTTGGCCTCCGTGGTGGCGGTGATCCACCGGGCACAAACGCCGACGCGCTGGCCGAAGTGATCGCCGTCGCAACCCTGGCGGGCGAACTGTCCTTGCTCGGTGCACTTTCTTCACGACACCTCGCGAGTGCACACGAAGACCTCGGTCGGTAGTGCTTTGGCAACCCAACGGAGCGTTCGCTCGAGGCGAACTTTCAAAAAATGTGAACGGAAGCGTCAGTTTAAATGACGCGGTTTTGCAGGTAGTCGAGGTGTTTTGCGTTGTAGACGATCTTGACCTCGTCAGTCTCGGCCGAGCCGATGCAGGTCAGGCGGACGTTTTTGTCCTCGACTTCCTCATCGGAGAGGATCTGTTGCATGTCCATTTCGATTTCGCCCTCGACGACGATTGCAGCACAGTTTGCACACGCGCCAGCACGGCACGAGAACGGCCAGTCATAGCCCTGTGCTTCGGCTGCCTCGAGGATGTATTCGCCTTCGGCGACCTCGAGTGAGCCGTAATCTTCTCCGTCGAGACCAGCGTCTGCGGCCTCCGAGAAGATGTCGTCGTCGTAAATGTCCCAGCCTTCGTCGTCCACTACTTCGTAGTTGAGGTATTCTACCGTGGGCATCACTGTGAGGGTTCACGTCCCGTACTGGTATAGCTTGCTGTTCGATCCTCAATCGTTTTTGCCGATAGATTCTGGAATTGCGTGGAGAAACGTCCGCTATTTTGGCGTCGAGGTTGTTATATTGCGCTCTTTGGATCTTACTCCAGCAATTTTTGCGTGCTGATGTGTGATATTGTTGGGTTTGACCGAACCGGTCACAACTACAGTCCGAAGATGGGGACAAACCGGAACGTCAGAAAGGCACCGATCGTGGCGAGGACCGGAACGAAATTCTGGATGAGGATCACACGCGCGGTGGTCGAGGGGTCGAACAGTTCAGAAGCTTTTGGGATGTCCTCGACTTTCTCTTCGCCGATCGCAGGCGCTTGCTCGCCTTCTTCCTCAGCAGTCAGCGCACCAACGGAGACCGTCGTCTCTTCGCGACCGCGCACTGCATCCGAAACCGTGGTCGTCCGGGTTGCACGACCCCAGCCCAACCCGACGATACTCATCGTCGCGACGATCACGAGCTGGACGGGGATGCCGATCGCCGACAACAGCGTCACGATCGTCGCCGAGACGGTCATGACGATCACCGCCGCAGTCAGCGGCAGGTTTGTAATATCGTTGCCCATCGTCTCGAGTGTGCGACGAGCGATGGTGAACGCGCCGATGGTGACGGCGACGCCGGCGATGATGACACCCCACTCCATCCCGGTGAAGGTGCCGGCGGCCGTCTCCGGATCGAACTCCAAGGCACCGCTGCCGACAAGTGGGGCAACGGCGTTTGCGACGTTCGAGGCTCCCGAACTAAACGCCATATAACAGCCGATGGCGACGACGATCAACGAGCCGGTGATCTCCCGGCGGTCGGTTCCCTCGACCGCTCGAATCCGCGGGATAGTCGACTTGCGATCGACGACCCAGATATGGGTTTCACGCCGAGAGATCGCGACCCATTCGTTGATTCTGGTGTAGAAATAGCGGCCGATGACGCCGCTGACCCAGAAGGCGACGATCGGTGCAACGACCCACCAGGAGACGATCTCGCCCATCGTTGCCCAGTTGAGCGTGCCTGTCGCCAGCCCCAGACCGGCGATCGCACCGACGGCCGTCATCGACGTCGAGGCCGGCACGCCAAAGAAGTTGCCGAAAAACAGGGCAAAGCCGATAAAAAACAGAATACCGATTCCCGTCTCGAGCGTGAGCAGTCCCTCCTCGGCGATAATTCCCTCGCCGAGGGTTTCGACGACAGCCGGGCCGACGGTCCAGCCGCCAATAAAAAAGAAAATCGACGGCTCTGTTGAAATCCTTAGTGAGTTACAGGTTCAGTCGATAGTTTGAGTAGATGCAGACCCTCCCAAAGTCTCGGTTGCTCCGATTTGTCGAGGAAGCATTTCAGTTAGCGAAACGTGCCGT
>LKMM01000012.1 GCA_001563885.1 Natrialbaceae archaeon B1-Br10_E2g27 | reverse complement strand
GGCTTGCGGAGCCAGGGACCGGAGTTCAAATCTCCGTCAGGACGTTTTCGGAACACAACACGACGAGCGTAGCGAGGAGCCTGTGTTTGGAGCCAATCGACGAGCAAGCAGGTGGGACGACCGACAACGCCGACGAGACGACAGGCAGCCGAACGCCGATCGTTGCCGATTTGGTTCCTGATAGCGGACCAACAATGTCGGACGCATCGAACGGGACGGGTGGAGTGTCACGTTTTGCGTTCGTCGCGGGCGTTTCACTCGCTCAAAGAGTACCAGCGAGGCGATCCTGCCGGTCGAATCGACTGGCGTCGGTACGCGAAAACGGGGACGGCGGCGACCAAGCGATTCCACGACGATCGACACTCATCAGTTGTCGTGGTTCTTGACGTACTACTTCGCCAAGCGTCGACTGATGGGTCGAACCGACACCCGCCGACTGGTTCGACCCATCAGTTCAGGCTTGCCAAAGCAGTACGGACAGCCTCACGCTGGCTCGATGCCACCGGGACCGCCTCCATAGACCGGATCGTCGAACTCACACGACGAATCGCTCCTACGGCGCTCGAAGCGGGCACTCAGGTTGGCATCGAACTGCTCGCCGACAAACCGGTAGTCGGCGTTCCGATCGGCAACGGGCGCGTTCACCGGGAACGAATCGAGCGGTTTCTTTCGATGGAGCCAACGCTCGAGTACAGAGCAGTGGGCCGTGAGACGGTCACCGATAGCGTGGACGCTATTATGGGATCCAGTGAGATGGATCCGGCTGGTGCCACCCGGAGAATTCGCGGTCGGTTGTCTCCAGCCGTTCAGATGACCGTTGTCTCACCGCTGACAGACGATTTCATCGTCGAGGTCAGTACTCGGCTGGCCGCCTGCTCGCGTTCAGTTGTAATCGTCAGCCCTGACCCGACGCGCAGGGAACAATCGGTTCGCGGGCTCGCTCACGTTGCTCGACGGCTGCGTATCAGTCGACTCCGAGGTGGCGGCGTTCCGGTGATCGACGTTGGTGCGAGCGACGAGATATCGATGCACGTCAGATCGCTCGAGCGAGTGATTCGATGACCGACAGCGAGCCAATGCTCGAGTGCGCCCCTTCTCGACTTTCGATGGGGGTGCGGTTCTCGGAGCTGTTACCAGCATGCTGTTTACGGTGACGTCGACGCTCGAACTCGCTGGCGGAGCCGTCGGCGTCCTCACTATCGGCGTGGGCCTCTACAGAAAAGCAGCGAGAGTGCCTCGGGGCTTGCCCCCGCGGTACTTCACGAACTGCTTCCCCGCCAGCAGTCGCCAGTTGCATTGGTGACGCTACTGGGTGGACTGGTAGTTTCGAAACTGCCAAAAACGGTCAGCACGAGTAATCAGCCGCGGTGAGTTCCATCAGAACTTCCAGTCTGGTTACAGCAGTATAAAAAATACTGCGTGAATCTGTCAGTGTCAAACCGGACGGCGAGTGTGTCTGCTGTTGTCCACTTTTCGTCGCCGAGCCTGGCGATCAGTCGCTTCCTACTGGTTCGACGGCCAGATACGCGGCGAGAATCGCGGTCTGGATCGTCCGAAGGTCGGTCTCCCGGATCGTCGCGGCCGCCTGAAAGCGCTCGCGGAGGCCGGTTGCTCGCGTCGGCGTCGCGGCGAGTCGAACCAGGACGAACCCATCGGCAGGGACGGACTCGACCGCCTCGAACGGCGCTTCGTCGTAGTAATCGGGAAACCCCTCGAGCAGTTCCGCTGTGACCTCGTCGGTCGCGTCGGCACCGGGGTCGCCGACCGGGACGGTATCGGTCATCTCCTCGAAGTAGCTCTCGAGGTCGAGAACGCCGGCGGCGTCGTAGAGATGGTCTTCGAGCGCGTTGGCGACCGACCCGGAGAGATAGACGCCAAACACCGTGTAGCGATCGTCGACTGTCATACGCACCTATCGCCGCCGCAGACGTATTAAATTCGATGGCGCTACCGCGCTCGTTCGAGTCACCCGCCACGCGAAGCGAGCCCGGTCCACCTGGCATCCGATTGTCCCTTGGGAAGGTCGATCAGTCGTTTCTGGGTAACTAGGATTTCGAGAGTGTCTGTTCGATTTCTTCGAGCAGCGTCGTGTTGCGGTCGCCGTACAGTTCCCAGGCCATGAGGCCGCCGTAGCCGTTGTCCTGGACGTAGTCAGTTTTGATCGCGATTGAGTCGGGGTCCTCATACGAGATGAAGACGTTCTCGGCCTCGGAGTACGCCCACGGCACCTTCGCCTCCTCGTCCCAGTGGCGTTCGTACGAACCCGACTCGAGCAGTTTCGAGACGTATTCGTAGTCGGTTGCGCCCGCTTCGCTCCAGCCGACGTCGGCGGGGCCGGTAAACGACTGGTAGAGTCCGTCGTTCCGGTTCGGGACGCCCTCGAACCCCCAGCCGAAGAAGGCGAGTCCGAAGACGAGTTTCTCCGGGGGCATCCCTTCGGATTCCCACCCCTGCATACTGGCATCGGCGTTGAACCGGGCGGGAGATGGATCCGCAGCCGGCGAATAGAGTTTGCTGTTGTGATTTGTCTCCGGGCTCCAGAAGCCAGCGTAATCGTAGTTCATGATGCTGGCAAAATCGACGATTTCGGCGATTGCCGGGACGTCGAGGGCTGTCGCTTTGTGGTAGTCGGCTGCGCCGGCGATGGTGAGTTCGTAGCGTTTGCCGTCTTCTCGTTCGGCCTCGTCGAGTCGATTGCGTACCGCCTCGAGCAAAAGAACGAAGTTCTCGGGGTCTTCGGGACGTTCCGTGTTACCGTCTGCGCCGCCACCATCAGGATACTCCCAGTCGATATCGATGCCGTCGAAATCGTACTCGCGTAGTAACTCGAGGGCAGTCTCGGCAAAGCGCTCGCGGTTTTGCTGGCTTACCGCGGCGTCGGAGAAGTTTTGCGAAAGTGACCATCCACCGACGGAGAGCAACATTTTCGTCTCGGGGTGGTCAGTTCGTCGCTTTTGGAACGCACGCAAGTTCTGTGGGTCGGCCGATTCGTCGCCGTAGATGACGGAGCCGTCCGATTCGACGTCCATGAACGCGTAGGTCAGGTGTGTGAGTCGGTCCAGTGGCACGTCCGCTGGGAGGTACTCGCGGGCATACCGCGACCAACTCGTGTAGTAGGCGACGATACGATCGGTCATCGGTTCGCGGTCGGGCGCGTCTTCGTCGGTCGTTTCGGTGACCGACGACGCTGGTGAACTCTCCACACCATCGTCGTCCACCGCCGTCACAATATAACTGTATGTCGTCCCCGGCGTCAGTTTCTCGTCCGTGTAGGATTCGTCGGTTGGCTCCCCGAGTGGGTCGTCGTCGACCGATGGGTCGTCGCTTTCGCTCCGGTAGAGACGGTATGTCGTGATGTCGTCGGGACAGTCGTGGTTCCACTCGAGAGAGAGTGTTGTCGTTCCGACATCCGTTACGGTCAGGTCCGTTGGGGCAGCCGGGGGCGACGGGTCACTCTCGTCGGCAGGTTCTTCGTCTTCGACTGGGTCGTTACCGTCGTCTGGGTCCTCAACCGAGTGGAGGTACTGCCAGGGTTGTCGCCGACCTTCCACAGACGGTTCATCGCCCTGGGTCCACCACTGGGCCTCCCAGGCTCTGCCATCGTGTATAACCCGATTGCCGTTTCGGTAGATTTGTTCCGGGTCCCACGGCGGATACGGCTCACTGGCTTCGGGCGCACTGACCGCACTCCAGACCGAAGCTGATTCGCGTGGTTCGTCGCCTCGGGTCCACCATTGGGCCTCCCAGATTGTCCCGTCGTACGTGATGCGATCACCGGATCGGTACACCTCCGTTGGATCCCAGGATGGATACTCGTCTTCTGATGCCGTCACGGTACCTGCACCCATCGCCATCACTGCAAAAATCGGCACCTTTTCGAGGAGATGACGGCGGGTTTCCTTCATCGGTTCTCGGCTCACTAAGAGCACAAAACGACGATATCAACAAACCTGTACGGCTTCATATAAGTCGCTATTATATGGGATTTTGTCGGTGAAATATCACTCCGATTGCTCGTTAGAGTCGATTCGTTTGAATTGACGGAAACCGGGCCCAACTGTGCGGTAACTCACAATTACACCAGTACGACGAGGGGTGCAAATAGTATCCGCTGGGGCGTTGGCTGACGATCTGACAGCTCCCACGCGAATTCCTCGAGCGGTGGCGGAGACGTCGCCGATTGGATACAATCAATGATGGGCTAGCACCCGAACAGTTCTCTGTATATAAATACGCCAACCTCGGTGGGTAAAGCTGTATGGCCACGAGCGAAACGGAACGTATTGGGATGGTTGGGCTCGGCTATGTCGGATTCTCTCTCGTATCAGCCTTCGCCGAATCCGGTTACAGCGTCGTCGGCTACGATCTGGACCAGAGGAAAATCGCCACCGGAGACGAATGGCCGATTCACCGACTCACAGCACACGTCGTCGATGTCCTCGAGAACGAGGCGAAACGGTCGGTTCCAGACGGTATTCGAAAGGGTGTACTGTCGATAGCACCGACGCCGGTTGCCACGAGCGAGCGGGCCTAAATGCAGCCACTTATTCTGTTTATTCCGGGTCTGTCGGTTTTGCTGGGGATCTATGGCTACCTCACCAAAGCTCCGCTTTCGCTTCCGGCAACCACCGATCCGACCGATGAGCCGACAGTCGAGGTGTTCGTTCCGGCGTTAAATGAAGCGGAGACGATCGCTTACGCGCTCGGCTCGGTAGCCCGCCAGAGCGTCAGACCCGATCGAGTGACTGTCGTAGACGACGGTTCGACGGATGCAACTACGGCCGTTGTCGAGGCGATGCAGGATCGACTCGACCTCGAGATCGAGTTGGTCTACCATGCCGATCCGGGGAGCAAGACCAAGCGGCTGAAACAGGTCACTCGGGACAGCACGGCGGACAAGATTTTTGTCCTCGACGCCGACACCTATCTGATTAGCGAGACATACCTAGAGCGGGTGATTGCGGCCCAGGAGGCCGAAGACGTAGTTTGTTCGTTCGGCGTCGTTCGTCCGGACTCGCGGTCGGCAAAACGGGAGATCTACCGCGACGAACTGCAGGGACTGTTTCCCGATGGCGTGCCGCCGGCGGCCGTGCCTGAGTGGCTCGAGCGTGACGAACGCGGCGGCCGTCCCTCGTATCTGTTCGGTCGGTGGCCGGTCGAGCAGTACCGACGCGTGCTGTATACGATCGAACAGCGCTTTTTCAAGGAATCCCAGATGCGCCTGCTTGGGACTGCGCTGTTTCCGGCGGGCTGTGGCGTCCTGTATGACCGGCGAGCACTCCGGGCGGTGTTCGAGGATTTCGATCAGTCGCTCGGTACCAAACTGACCAACAGCGAGGATATCTTCATCGGCTTCTCGCTGGTCGACCGTGGATTCGCGAACGTTCAGGTCAACGACGTTAGTATGCGGACGACCGAACCCACTCTCGTCGGTACGGTCGACCAAACCTATCTGTGGAGTTCTTCGTTTCTCCAGAGTGCGTTCTACTACCGGGTGTTCTCTCGGTGGCTTCGCTCATCGACCGGTGACGTCACCGACGCTATCCAACGGGAACCTAACGCCCAACTCGACGAGGAACAAAGCGTCGAGACCGACGGCGGGGTTGAGAATCCCGCCGATCAAACGCAGACGATGACCAACTCCGCACGGAAACAGTTCGACGACCCGTCGATCGGCGTCCCACGCCCGACTGAAACACCAGCCGAAGAGGCTGCCAAACGGTCCGAGAAGCTCTCTGATGGCTCGCGACGACTCGACCGACGGCGGACGCTGAGCGCGATCGTGGGTTCCCAGATCGTCGATGGCTTCTACCCGACTGCGCTCGTGATCGCCAGCCTATTGGTCCTCCTCGGAGTACTTTCGCTCGAGTTGTTACTTGCCGTCGTCGCCGTTGAGCTGACTCTCTACGTTATTCTCGCGGGGGTAATCGCCTGGCGACAGATCACGCTTACCTCGCTGCTCGTGTCGATACCGGTCCGGCTGATACAGCTACCGGTCGGCGTCTACGTCTATGCCAGGGTCGGGACGGACCTCCTCAGGGGCAAACGAAACTGGAACAAGTAGGGATGGGGTCGCGACGACGTTATCTCCACCCGTGGCTAGCACAGTCTGATCCTACAGCCCGAAACTGTCGAATTATTCATCTCGATAACTCACGTCCATGTGGTGGTATGCGAGTGCTCTGTGTCGCGGCACATCCCGACGACGAGCTGATCGGGGTCGGGGGAACGCTGTGCAAACACGTCGAATCCGGAGATACAGTCGACATACTGCTTCTCAGTGATGGTGCGATGGCACGGTACGAAACGGAGACGCCTGCCGCCACCGAACGCCGTACCGAGCGTCGAGCGCGCGCCAAAGAAGTCGGCGACAGACTTGGCTTTGGCGAGGTCACCGTCCTCGAGTACTGGGGAAACCAACTCGACGACGAGGCGTTGCTCGACGTTGTCCGTGACGTCGAGGCGAAACTCAACGCGTTCGAGCCGCATGTGGTCTATACGCATCATTACGGCGATCTCAATATCGATCACCAGATCGTCGCTCGGGCCGTCCGGACGGCTGCTCGCCCACTTGCGGAATCGACCGTCGACCGACTCCTCGCGTTCGAGTCGCTGTCCTCGACAGCGTGGGCGATGCCCACCGCCGACACCGGATTTCAGCCGACCGTCTTCGTCGACATCGATCCCTTCCTCGAGCGAAAACTCGAGGCCATTGAGATCTATAAAGACGAACTCGTCGAGGCTCCTCACCCACGGAATAGGGACTGTATCCGGGCAAATAACCAGCTCTGGGGACAGAAGGCCGGCTTGTTCGCTGCCGAACCGTTCGAACTCGTCTTAGAGCGAAGACGGTGATCGATCTTCACAGAATCGTAGGTTTGGCTGGTATAGCGCTGCTTTCTCGTGGAACTGCCCGCGAGTTTTATACTACTCGTTTCACGACTGAAGATGTGACTCGGACACTCGCTGCCTATCAACCACACTATTTTCCTCGAGTACACTATCTGGCACGCGCTCACCAGGCCGATGTCTTCGTTCTCTACGACGACGTCGAATTTTCGCGACGATCCCGCCACCATAGAGCCCCGATCGACCACTACGGGAAAGAGTGGCTCACGATTCCCGTTCGACATGTCGGATCGGCAACCTCGATCGCTGATGCGGTAATCGACATGTCCAGTCGGTGGCCAGTCGATCACCTCGAGACACTTTGTGGAAAGTTTGGTAGTGTCGCCACCGAGTGGCAACCGTTTTACGAGCGACTTTGCCTGCGTCCGATAGCCATCGAGACTGTGGCCGATAACGAGGAGGCGATTGCGCGCCGAGTCGGACGCGACCGCGTTGAAACGTGTCTCCAGGCGAACGAACGAGTCGCTGCCTATCGACGCGAGTCGGGATTGCCAGCGCTTCGTGAACGAAAAGCCAGTCTCCAAGACCAGATCAGCGCACGAAAACGGGCAGATTCAAACGCCGAAATAACTGATCTGCTCGAGGAGGCCGCCGCGATTTCGGAATCGATATCGGCAGTCGAACGGACCTGTCAGGCGCTTCGAGTGCGGCGCAATCGGGCAATCGTTGACCTCTCCCGGGCGCTCGAACCCGACGCGCCGTTCGAGCGACAGCCGATGAAAGCCCTGTGGAATCTCGAGGGAGTCGACCCTAATGACACACTCGGTGAGGTCAACGTGGTCGAGTTGACGATTCCGATCTTGGTATCGCTGTTCGGACGGTTCGATATTGAAACCACGGTCGTCCGCTCGAGTGAACTCCCGGTTGAGTATCCCGGCGATCCGTCGACGTATCTCGCCTGCCTGACCGAATACGCCGATTGTGACAGATATCTCACCGGCAGCACTGCCGTCGAGAACTATCTCGACGAACGACCGTTTGCCGATCGTGGACAGGAGATCCAGGTTCAGAACTGGTCGCCACCCTGGGAAGACGGAAACGTTTGTGTGCTTGAAGTGCTCTATGGCGCGGACAACCCAGCGGACGTGATAGATCAGTAACCGGGAAACACGAACTGTCCCAACGTTGTTTCGACTCGAGAAACGCTCCGCGGTCGGTGTCACGCTCGTCGGGGAACGTTCGTTTCAAGTGGCTCAACCGAGTATCAGGGGATAACGAATGAGCGAGGACTTTTATGAAATACTCGGTGTGAGTCGCGACGCCTCCGCCGACGAAATCAAACAGGCCTATCGGAAGAAGGCCACGGAGTATCATCCTGACGTCAGCGACGACCCAGACGCCGAAGAGAAGTTCAAGAAGATCCAGAAGGCAAAGCAGGTACTCACCGACGAGGAGAAACGAACCGCGTACGACCGGATGGGCCACGACCGGTACGAACAGGCCGAAAAGCACGGCTACGATGCCGGGCAGGCCGGCGCTGGCGGCATGGGCGGAGACCCGTTCGGTGGTATGGGCGGCGGAATGGGTGGTGGCCTCGGCGACATCTTCGAGCAGGTCTTCGGTGGCGGTCGCGGTCGCGGTCGACGACGGCCTCGCAAAGGCCGGGATCTCCGGACCGAACTCGAGATCGAACTCGACGAAGCGTTCGACGGGGCGGAAAAACAGTTTACGATCGAACGGCCCGAAGCCTGCGAGGTCTGTGACGGCGAGGGCCACCCACCCGACGCCGAGTCCCGGACCTGTCCGGAGTGTCAGGGGCGGGGCCAGGTGACCCAGGTCCAACAGACGCCACTCGGGCGAGTCCAGCAGACCACTACCTGTCAACGATGTGATGGTGCGGGAGTGATTTATTCTGAGACCTGCAGCGAGTGCAACGGTGAGGGGTACGTCCGCACCGAGGCCACGCTGACCATAGAGGTGCCGCCGGGCATCCAGGACGGCCAGACGTTACGGATGGAAGGCGAGGGCGCACCGAGCCCCGAAGGTGGTCGTCACGGTGACTTGCTGATCGACGTCACCGTCCGCGAACACGAACAGTTCGAACGTGAAGGTGATGACCTCCGGTATCGACTCCCCATCTCGTTCCCGCAGGCAACGTTCGGGGACACCGTTTCCGTACCGACGCTCGATGGCACCGTCGAGTTCGACGTGCCGAAAAGCACTCAAAGCGGCGAGACCTTCCGACTCGAGGGCAAAGGTATGCCCCGATTGCGCGGGCGCGGCCAGGGTGACCTCTACGTCCAGGTGCAGGTTGTCACCCCCGAGCGACTGAACGACGAACAGCGCGAGGCCCTCGAGGCCTTCGCCGAAGCCGGCGGTGACGAAATCGAGGTCAAAGAGGGGTTCTTCGAAAAGATCAAACGCGCATTCTGATACGACTGGCCGTATGAACGCCTGTTTTCTCCCTCGTTTCCGGTTGATTATCTCAGAGAACGACCAATAATTATATCTAATAGCGGAAAGCAATTGTGAAATTGCACGTATGACAGCAGCTCGTATCCTCCTGCTTGCAGGTGATTTCGTCGAAGACTACGAGGTCATGGTGCCGTTTCAGGCACTCCAGATGGTCGGCCACGAGGTTCATGCCGTCTGTCCGGAAAAAGCCGCAGGTGAGACCTGCCCAACGGCGATCCACGACTTCGAAGGAGACCAGACCTACACTGAAAAACCCGGGCACAACTTCGAACTCAATTATGACTTCGACGCAGTCGATCCGACAGCGTACGACGCACTCGTCATCCCCGGCGGCCGCGCACCCGAGTACCTCCGGACGTACGATGCGGTGATCGAACTCGTCGAACATTTCTTCGAGGCGGATAAACCGGTCGCTGCGCTCTGTCATGGGCTTCAGATTCTCGCCGCGACGGACGTCCTCGAGGGCCGGACCTGTACCGCGTATCCAGCACTCGAAGCCGACGTGAAGACAGCCGGCGCGGAGTGGGAAGATGGCGTCGTCCGCGACGGCAATCTCGTGACGGCACAGGCCTGGCCCGACCACCCCGACTGGCTCGCCGAGTTCCTCGAGTGTCTCGGCACTAACATCGACCACGCCGAACCCACTCCGGCCGACGATTGATCGTCCGGACGGGCTGTCCCTCGCCGGGCGTCACTGGTTGACAGACCGTCAGGCTTCACTGTCCCTGGGAAGAGTCGGCGGTCTTTTTTTGATCCGCTCCCGAGTCTCGAGTATGACCGCAACCGCCGTCGCCGACCTGTTGACCGGCGACCGCCACCACGACCGCCCGGCGCTCGTCGACGCCACGGGTCGCGAGTACGACCATCACTGGTTCTGTACGACCGCCTGGAAGTCGGGAAACTTCTTACGTCACTCCGGTGTCCGCAGGGGCGTCACCGTCGGCGTCGTCGGCGATGGCCCGCTCTCGTTGATGGCGTTTCTCGGGACGGCGCTGCTCTCCGGTGCGACCCGATTCGATCCGCCAACCGACCTCGCCGACGATCAGGCGCTTCGAGCGCTCGTTGCACCGGTCGAGAGCCTCGAGGCCGACACCTACGACCTCCCGCAGGGTGCCCAGCGTGTCGGCTACGGGGCAAAACCCGACCAGCCAGACATCCACCACTACGACGCGGGCCTGTGGAGTGAGAATCCATCGTTCCCACCGGTCGAAATCGACCCCGACACCGACCTGGTGACCGACGGCGAGCGAACGCTCACACACGGCAACGGCCTCGAGCAGGCAGCCACAATACTCGAGGAGTACGACATCAAATCGGGTGAGCACGTCGTCGTCCGGGAACCGCTCGCCGATCTCGAGGCCGTCGTTGGGGGTGTGCTCGCACCCGTGCTCGGAGACGCCGTCATCGTCCTCTCGGGATCCGACGCTGTGAGTGATGAGACAGGCGGCAAGGACGAACCGAGAGGCGAGTACGCTATCTCGAGTGAGCCAACCCCGGAACCGGTCCGGATCGATCCAGGGGCGATTGCCATCGAGTGAGTTTTTTAAACCCTGATGGGGGCGTATCGGTGCGTTCGTGGTCACGAGCGAACGGCGATGTTCGACTCGCAGCTACTGTCTCGAGCGGACATGATATCTGATCAGGACCCGATCCGGAGCTCCCTCGTTTCGACGGCATCACAGACGGGACAGACGAACCGGTACCGAACGCGGCTTCCGGTCGTCGTGACCGACCAGCCCCCGTCGTCGTCACGGTAGCCACACTGTCGACATTCGAGTTCTACCTCGTCGTATCGTTCGCGAAGCCGTTCGAACGGTGAGTGGCGAACTGTCATATGCGCACACACCACACTCGAGGATATAACGCTGGGGGTGCCATCGAATCAGTATAGTTCTTCAGTGTGCCCAACATAGATGGTAGCATGGATAACGTCGACAGGGGACACCGCGTCGAAGAAACCGATCCACCGCCGGCGACGGCGGCTCTCGATCGGTTCGTCGATCCGGTCGTTGGGATCTCCAGTGGAACGATCACCTACGTTAACGACGCCGCACGCGAAAGATTCGATATTACCGCGGCGGGGAAGGCCGAGCCGGCCGCTGTGTTTGACTCGTGGGCAACACTCGAGGACGCAATCGACGAGACGACGGCGGGAACTGCACGGCGCGTCGAACTCGAGGGAGCCTCCGACGCCCGCGTCCATCGGGACGTAACCGGGGCAACGATCGTCTTCGAACCCGAAAGCGACGATGCGTCGCCGACCGACGATCGAGCGCTCAAAGACCGGGCGATCAACGAAGCGCCGGTCGGCATCACCATTTCCAATCCCGACTTAGACGACAATCCGCTCGTGTATACCAACGACGCCTATGAAGAGATGACCGGCTACAGCCGCGAGGAGGTCATCGGCCGGAACTGCCGACTCTTACAGGGTGAAGACTCCGATGAGGAGGCGATCGCCGAGATGGCAGCTGCGATCGACGAGGACCGGCCCGTGACGGTCGAACTCAAAAACTATCGGAAAGACGGCACCGAGTTCTGGAACGAAGTGACGATCGCACCCGTTCGAGACGACTCCGGCGAGGTGACCCACTACGTTGGCTTCCAAAACGAGATCACAGCCCGGAAAGAGGCCGAACTCGCCTTGGAGCATCGAACCGAGGAACTCGAGTACGTCCTCGATCGGGTCGAAGGGCTCATTCAGGACGTGACCGACGCCGTCGCAGGATCGACGGATCGATCGAAACTCGAGGCGGCAGTCTGTGATCGGATCGTCGAGGAACCAGCCTACGACGCCGCCTGGATCGGCGAGCGAAATCCCGCAGTCGGCACCCTCGAGGTTCGTGAAAGCGCCGGTGGGTCGCCGGAACCAATCGAGGTAGACGCCGACCACCCGTCAGCCGAGGCGATCCGGACGGAGTCGACCGCAGTCGACGTCCGCGATGGGGTGACACATGCTGCGTTTCCGCTCTCGTACAACGGAATCGAATACGGCGTGTTGACCGTCTGTGCGGCCGACGACCGGGAGATTGGCGACCGTGAAGCCGTGATCCTCTCGGCGCTCGCCAGAACAGTCGCAAGCGGGGTCAACGCCCGGGAGACAAGCCGGGTACTCGCGACCGACGCCGTCGTCGCCGTCGAAGTCGAACTGAAAGATCCGTCGGTCCCAGCGATCGCCATCTCGGCGGCGACCGACTGCCGACTCGAGTATCGTCGGTCGGTCCACCGGACCGACGACCGGACGACCTCGCTGTTTACCGTCACCGGAACCGATGCAACCGCCGACGCGCTGACTGGGGCACTCGAGGATCGACCGGATATCGACTGTCGAGTCGTCGTCGAACGCGAGGGTGAGTGTCTCGTCGAACTGACTGCCGAGGACGACCTAGTTGCCTGGCTCTCCGAGCGTGGAGCCCGCGTCGAGTCGATCGAAAGCGAAGGTAGGAGTGCGAGAGTTACGATCGAGATCCCGCGGTCGGCAGACGTCCGGGCGCTCGTCGAGGCAATCGAGGCACGCTATACGACCACCGACGTCATCTCGTTCCAGCAACGCGAACGGGGTGGCGAGACGCGCCAGGAGTTTGCCGCCCAACTGGAGGCAGAACTCACCGACCGCCAGTTTGCCGCCTTACAGCGGGCCTATCTGGGTGGCTACTTCGAGTGGCCTCGCCCGACGACCGGCGAGGAGCTTGCAAAGACCATGGGTGTCTCGCGACCGACGTTTCACGAACACCTGCGGACGGCCGAGGCAAAGCTCTGTCGTGGGTTTTTCGGCGAGGGATAGCTCCGAGAAGAGTTATGTGATTGTGAACTTCACGCACGAATTGAGGTAGCTTCTCCGACATCCCAGATGGATGGAATCGATGTTCTGTTCACTGTGACTGAGTTAAACCCAAACAATTATATTATATCTGGTATATAGTTCTGGTATGATTGAGGGGGATGTAAGCGTTACTGGGGCAGTTACAACAGTACTTGAAAATGAATGGCTCGTCACGTATGCCGCGTTAGACCCGGTCGTTCGCGGCGTTGGACAGTTCGCGTTCATGGTCTTACTCGCCGGAATCGTTGTTGGGGTTTTGCCCAGTTACGGCACGCGTTCGGTAGCCAAAGCACGACGCAGTCCGATCCTCTCGTGTTGTGTCGGCGCTCCTATCGGCTTCGTGCTGGTTTCGCTTTTGGTGTCCGGCTATCTACTCATCGAGACGGCGTTTGGGGCCTTTTTCGGGATACTGGTTTTCGTCATCGGCGCGGTGGCACTGCCGGCCGTCGCGGCCATTGGATCCGTCGCAGTCGGCCGGTCGGTCGCGAGCACACTCGGACAGAGTCGACCAGTGATCGGCGTCTTCGTTGGAAGCCTGCTGTGGGGGGTCGCCGGCGTCTGGCTCTCGGTGACGGTCGCTCTCATGGTCATCGCAACGGCGCTGGGCATCGGAGCAGCCGTTCGCGTGCTGTTTGGAATCCTCGGTGCGGACAGTCCGGACGACCGCACCATCCCGCCAGCGAATAAAATCTGATCAGGTCTGCTGGTCTGTCACCGGCGACGCCCGTTCGCTAGTTAGAGGAACACCAACGGGAGCCCTCGGTACTCGAGGCCGCTGGCCCGACCAGCGCCGTCAGCCGGCGTCGGTCGTGCTCACCTCGACGAGTGTGGGATGTATCGTCCTCGCTCGAGAGGGGCAGTAGTCGGAGGGCGAACGCCGACGCACAGTTTGGACAGGTGACGGTTCGATCAGTTGGTCTTGCCTGTAGGTCAGTGCCACCGTCACTCGTCTCGAGTGCTGGGAACCCACTCGGCGTCGAGTTCGTCGTGCAGGTACGGCTTTGGGTCCTCGCCGGCGTAGGTTGCGACCAGATGGCCATCGCCCTCGAGGTGGTATTTGTAGGTCGTCAGTCCCTCGAGGCCGACGGGGCCACGGGCGTGGATTTTTCCGGTGGAGATACCGACTTCGGCACCGAGACCGAACCGGTAGCCGTCGGCAAACCGTGTCGAGGCGTTGTGGAAGACGCTCGCGGAGTCGAGACTGCGCATAAAGCGGGTAGCGCGGTCGTCGTCGTCGGTGACGATCGATTCGGTGTGTTTCGAGCCATGTGCCGTGATGTGGGAGACCGCGTCTGTGAGTGAGTCGACGACTTTGATCGAGAGTTCGAGGTCGCCGTACTCGGTGTCCCAGTCGTCTTCAGTTACGGGGTCGACATCGACGACCTCACGGACGGCAGCATCGCCGCGCAGTTCGACATCTGCCTCCGCATAGCGGGCAACCATCTCGGGCAAGAAGTCATCTGCGACGGCCTCGTGGACGAGCAACGTCTCGACGGCATTACAGACGGCTGGATACTGGACTTTCGCGTCGAAGGCGATGTCGCCTGCCATCTCGAGGTCAGCCTCGCGGTCGACGTAGACGTGACAGATCCCCTCGGTGTGGCCGAGAACGGGGATTTTGGTGTTGTCCTGGATGTAACGGACGAACTCGGAACTGCCCCGAGGCATCAACAGATCGATTGCCTCGTCCATCTCGAGTAAGGCGTTGACGTCCTCGCGGGCTTCGATCTGCTGGGCCCATCCGTCGGGGAGCTCACTCGTCGCCTCGCGGATGATTTCATACAGCACGCGGTTCGAGTGACTGGCCTCGCTGCCGCCTTTCAAAATGACGGCGTTGCCGGATTTCAGCCCGAGAGCGGCGATCTGGACCAGTGCGTCAGGCCGGGACTCAAAGACCGTCCCGACGACGCCAATCGGTACCGCCACCTTGTACAACTCGAGGCCTTCATCGAGCCGTCGTGCAGCGAGCGTTTTCTCTAGGGGATCGTCCTGGTCGGCGACGCTTCTTACCATCTCGGTTATCGACTCGAGTTTCGATTCGGTGAGTTTGAGCCGGTCGACCAGCGCCTGGCTGTACTCGCCTTCCGCAAGCAGTGTTTCGCCGTGTTCGACATCCTTTGTGTTTGCCTCGAGGATCTCCTCGTGGCGCTCGTCGATTGCGTCGGCGATCGCAAACAGGCCTGCTTTCCGTTGGTCGTCAGACAGCGTTGCCAACTCGAGTGCTGCGTGCTGTGCTTGGCTGACTTTGGTTTCGATCTCAGTCATCGATGACACCGTTTATGGGGAGGAATATGGTGCCCACCGGTTTGGCACCAGCGATTTTCTCGAGGACGTCCGGTTCGGTCGATTTGGCGATAACAGCCGGTACGCCGTGTTCGCTGACGGACCGTGCGCCCTGGACTTTCGTCTGGATGCCGCCAAACGAGCCCGTCGAACTCTCGTCGATGATCGACTGGACCGTATCGTAGTTGCGACCAACGGCCTCGATCAACTCCGCAGCGTCGTCTTCTTTCGGATTACCGGTGTAGACGCCGCCGACGTCGGTCAGCGTCACCAGCAAGTCGACGTCGATCTCGACGGCGACCGTCGAGGAAAGCATGTCGTTGTCGCCGATCCGAATCTCACGAGTGGTGACCGCGTCGTTTTCGTTGATGATCGGGACGATGTCCCATTCGAGTAAGGTCTCGATCGTGTTCCGGAAGTTCGTAAACCGCTCTGGGTTCTCGAGGTCATGTTGGGTGAGTAAGATCTGGGCGACCTTCCTGTCGTAGCGTTCGAAACTTTCGGTATACCGACGCATCAGTTGGCTCTGGCCGACGGTCGACAGCGCCTGAGACTCCTCGACGGTCTCGCCGGTGTAGCCCACCCGGCCGACACCCGCCCCGACCGCACCCGAGGAAACCAGGATAACCTCTTTGTCTCGAGCGAGGAGATCAGCGATGTCGTCGACGAGTTTGTCGAGTTTGTCGTCGTCTAAATTCGACTCCGCGTCGGTGAGTGAGTTCGTGCCCGCTTTGACGATCACACGGTCAGCTTCTGCCGCGAGCGTTCTTGCGTGGTCGATCTCCTCGCTTGTGATTGCGTTACTCATCGGTGCGTTCTGTGGCGAGTTCCGCCGATCGGCGTTCGGCTGCCAGTACCGCCTCGGCGACGGCATCATCAGCGCTGCTGTCCCAGAGAACCTCCATCCCCTCGATGGTCGTTCCCTTCGGCGAGCAGACGGCATCGATCAGGTCGTCGATCGACTCCTCAGAGCGTAACACCGTCTCTGCGGCTCCTTTGAACGTCTGAGCGGCGAGCGTCCTCGCTTGTTCCTCCGAGAGGCCACGTTCGACGCCAGCGTCGGCCATCGCACCCAGCAGATAAAAGACAAACGCCGGGCCGCTGCCGTTGACTGCCGTTGCGATATCCATCAACTCCTCGTCGATCTCGACGTACTCGCCGACGTCGTCGAGCAGTTGCCGGACGTCGTCGGTGACGGTCTCCGCTGTGACTGCCCCAGCCATGTTGTTCGTCGCCGCTGCCAGGTTCGGCATCACCCGGACGACCGTTGCCTCGGTGTGGTCGGCAATATCGTCCGTCGAGACGCCAGCAGCAATCGAAACCAGCGTCTGGTCGGCCGATAGCTCGAGATCCGAGACGACGGGCTCGACGAGGTTCGGTTTGACGGCGACGACGACGATCTCCGATTTTGCTGCGACCTCGGGATCGTCGGTCGTTTTCGAACTGTACGGCGCTGTGGCCTCCCGGGCTTCGGGATCTAAGTCACACGCCGTCAGCGTGTAGTTGCCCGCCTGCGAGAGCCCTTTCAATAAGGCACCGCCCATGTTCCCACACCCGATAACGCTCACATCAGTCATTCTTGTTCGGGAGAAGTGAGCACGCAGACATACGGTTTTGGGTTTTCGTCGGCCATCCAACCCGCAGGCGACGACACTCGACCTGCGAGCACAACGCTTAGGCGAGTCCCAACACAACCTGAATCCAACGCTCGAGCGGCCGACCCAGCAGCTCGTCGCCCAGTGTCCACACATGCACGTCGGATTGGCTATTTACGGTGATCTCGAGCAGACCTCGGGTGGCTACCGCTACGACCGAAAGCTGGTTTCTCACCTCGAGGCACGTGGCGATACGGTGACGGTCATTTCACTGCCCCGAGAGTCAGACCCCGACCGACCGCTCGAGGGCGTCCGTGACCGACTCGATCAGCCCTACGACGTCCTCATACAGGACGAACTCTGCTATCCGGATCTCACAGCGGTCAATCCACACCTCGAGCGCCCCGGCTTGATCGTTGCGCTCGTTCACTTGCTCGAGGCCCCACACCCGGGGACGACCGCGAGTGATGACTCCAGGCGAACCGTCGACTATGAGCGTCGATATCTCGAGTCGGTCGACGCCGCAATTGCGACCAGCGAGTACACACGCTCGAAGACGGCCGACCTCGCTGCGATGCCGACCGCCGTCGTCCACCCGGCCGGTCGCCGCGAGGGGGCTGCCCTCGAGGCCGAATTGGTCCGCACGCGAGCACGCGAGAAACCATTTCGAGTCGCGTTCGTCGGGAACCTGCTTCCCCGAAAGAACCTGCCGGCGCTCCTCCGCGCGCTCGCAGATGTCGACGCCGCCTGGGAACTCACCGTCGTCGGCGGCGAGACAGATCCGGCGGAAGCCGGTCGTGCCCGCACACACGCGACCGACCTCGAGATTGCAGACTCCGTCGAGTTCGCCGGCCAGGTCGACACTGATACCCTCGAGTCCATCCTCGAACGGGCACACGTTCTCGCCGTCCCGGCCAGCTACGAGGGCTTCGGGATGGTCTATCTCGAGGCCATGGAGTTTGGCGTCGCCCCCATCGCCAGCGCCGTCGGCGGGGCAAGCGACATCGTCGAGGACGGCGAAAATGGATATCTCGTCGACCCTGACGATCCCACCGCTATCGCCGAGTGTCTCGACGGACTCGTGGCTGACCGCAAGCGACTCGCCTCGCTTGGCTGTCGGGCACTCGAGACTGCCAACACACACCCGACCTGGACCGAGTCGATGGAGGCGTTTCGAGAGACGCTACAAACGTGGCTTGCGGACTCGAGCGTCGGTCCTCGAGACGAATAGATTGGTCGGACCGGCGTCTGCTGACGACACCGGGTTGAAGATATTCGAGGACAGGACCGTTATCGGTCGAAACTTACGCTCGTGCTTCGAGCAATGGTTTCGCTTACGCTTCGACTAGCACGTCGTCGTACTCGCCGTCGTCGACTTTCTCTTTGAACGTTCGAGCGTCGTCGCCTTCGATGGTGACGCCCATCGAGGCACAGGTGCCGACGACTTCTTTGGCGGCGTTTTTGGTGTCGTACGCGAGCAGGTCGGGCTTTTTCTGCTCGGCGATGGTTTTGACCTGGTCGATCGAGAGGTCGGCGACGAAATCCTTCTGAGGTTCGCCGCTGCCGGTCTCGAAGCCAGCTTCGTCTTTGACCAGTGCGGCCGTCGGTGGGACACCGACGTCGATGCTAAAGGAGCCGTCTTCTTCGTACTCGACGGTGACGGGGACTTCGGTGCCGTCGAACGCTGCCGTTTGATCGTTGATCTCTTGGACGACCGCCTGAACGTCGACGGGCGTCGGTCCGAGCTCTGGACCGAGTGGTGGGCCGGGGTTGGCCTGGCCACCCGGAACGAGCACTTCGATGGTTCCAGCCATATCCGCAAGAACCCGTGCGTGAGTTTTAAGGGTTGCTTTTTCGGGCAGTCTGGCGTGTCACTGGCTATCGTTGGTCACGACTTCGACTCGAGAAATTACTCGACACTTTCGGCTCGCCACTCGGCAAACGACTCGAGGACCGCCGCCTCCTCGAACCGTTCGATACACGGCACCTCGTGGGGATGTAACTCGAGGGTGCGTTTCTCGAGGGCATCGACGGCGTCGGCGGTCGTCTTTGCGAGCAACACCACCTCCTCATCGCGGTGGACCTCGCCATCCCACCGATACGTCGAGGTCGTCGACAGCTGATTGACACAGGCAGCAAGTCGCTCTTCGACGAGCGCCGCCGCTATGTCGTCGGCTTCCTCGGGGGGTGCGGTAATGTACACTGTCGGCATAGCCGATCGTATACGCTTGAAATCAAAAAAGACGCCGTCTCCACTGACGGCCATCACGGTCCGTTGAGT
>LKMM01000140.1 GCA_001563885.1 Natrialbaceae archaeon B1-Br10_E2g27 | reverse complement strand
TCGTAGCCGGGGATCAGTCCCTGGGCGTAGGTGCCTTCGACGAACTCGAGGGTGGATTTGGCGTCGTCGACGCCTTCGCGGGCGTCCCAGGCGGTGTACTCGAGGGTGACGTCGACGGTTCGGTTGGTTCGGTCGACGGTTGGCTCGTCGTGGGTGGAGGTGTGGGCGACGGTAAAGACGTCGGCGAGTCGTCGTTCGAACGTTTCGAACCAGTCAGTTTCGACGACGGGGGCAACGGCGTCGACGGTGGCGGCGTCGAGCGTCGGCAAGGAGACGGTGACGGTAAACGTGCCGTCGCGTTTGCCTTCGGCGTCGGTGGCGGTGAGGTGGGTCTCGAAGACGGTCGTGGTCAGTTCGTAGCCGTCGTCGGTCGGTTCGAACGCGTCGTGTGCCTCGAGTTCGCGTTCGACCGGGGTTGGAAGTGCTGAATCAGTCACTATCAAGTAAAGGGGCGTCACCGAAAAGGGCCTTACGCTCGCGGTATCATCGGACTGTTTCACGCCAGTAGTCGACGCTTTCCGGTGAAAACGCCACCCATTACTACAACCGATATCGACATTGCGTGTCGGCATGACACTCGATAGAGTTGCCGCCGAACGCCGCCGATTCGCTCGGTTGCTCGGGACGGACGGCCAGTTGGGTTCGGGACTGCCGATCGGTGCCGACTCGCGCCGTCGGCGAACTCGTTCCGAAGATCGATCACAGACTCCTCTCGAGTCGGCGGATCGGAACGCCAGTAGAGTCGAATCAACCGACTCTCGTTAGGCGACCGCACGCGAGTCGAGGAAGGAGCCAACTGCGGTCGCGACTTCGTTGAAGTCCTTGACCGTGAGGCCGTCGGTCGTCACGATAACGCCCTCGCGGTCGCTGGTAACCCGGATAAGAAAGCCGTTGTCGAAGACACGGATAGTGTAGTTGTAATCGCCGAGTTCAGAGCCCTCGTAGGCCGTCTGTGCGGTTTTGAATCCGTGCCACTCGTGGCCGATGAACGTCGAGAGGTCGGCGTCGCGTTCTAACTCTTCACGGAGGTAGACCTGCTCGTAGTCATCACGTGTAAAGTAGGTAACCGACCGGAGGCTATCCCCGATCGCCGTTCGACAGGTGGTGACGATCTGATCCGCTGCCTCGTCGGTGAGTATCCCTGTGGGCATACCGAATTTATCGAAGCCAGAGCCCTTAATGGCCGGGGCTAGAACCGTCGTTTGTCGGGGGCGATCGGCTGGTCTCCGTTTTAGACGGACTCGAGTGCTCCCTCGAGGTCGGCGATGATGTCCTCGATATCCTCGATACCGACCGAAAGCCGGATGAGGTCGTCGGTAACGCCGCCTGCGAGTTTCTCCTCTTCGGTGAGTTGTTGGTGGGTGGTGCTTGCGGGGTGGATGATGAGCGTCTTCGCGTCGCCGACGTTTGCAAGTAGGCTTGCCATATCGACGTCGTTACAGACCGTTTCAGCAGCCTCGTACCCACCTTCGAGCCCGAAGGTGATCATGCCGCCGTAGCCACCCTCGAGGTATTTGGTGGCTTCCTCGTGGGTTTCGTGGCTCTCGAGGCCGGGGTAGGTGACCCACTCGACGGCCGGATGATCCTCGAGGAACTCGGCGACGGCCATCGCGTTCTCACAGTGTTTGTCCATTCGCAGGGGAAGACTCTCGAGTTTCTGGAGGGTGACCCAGGCGTCGAAGGGCGATTGCTGGTTGCCCAGATCACGCAGGCCGCGAGTGCGCGCAACGACCGAAAAGGCGGCGTCGCCAAAGGTTTCGGCGAAGTTGATGCCGTGATAGGCCGGGTTCGGTTCGGTGATCTCGGGGTAGTCGCCATCTTCCCAGGGGAACGACCCGCCGTCGACGAGGACGCCGCCGACGGTCGAACCCGCACCGTGGATCCACTTGGTCGTCGAGTTCCAGACGAGGTCTGCACCGTGGTCGATCGGTTTGCAGAGATATGGCGTCGCGAAGGTGTTGTCGACGAAAAGCGGCACGTTGTGGTCGTGGGCGATATCCGCAATCCGTTCGATATCCGGCGTGACCAGAGCAGGGTTACCGATCGTCTCGAGATGGACGAAGGCGGTATCGTCGTCGATGGCCTCGTCGTAGGCGTCGTAATCGAGCGTATCGACGAATTTCGTCTCGATGCCGCGTTTGGCAACGGTGTGAGTGAGGTAGGTGTAGGTCCCCCCATAGAGCGACGACGACGAGACGATGTTGTCACCGACATCGGCGAGGATGAAGGTTGCAAGATCGAACGCAGCCATCCCAGAGGCGGTTGCGAGTGCACCGACACCGCCTTCGAGGGTGGCGATGCGCTCTTCTAACATCGCGTTCGTCGGGTTCATAATCCGCGAGTAGATGTTCCCTGTCTCTTCTAGGCCGAACAGTGCTGCAGCGTGGTCTGTGTCCTCGAAGACGTACGACGTCGTCTGGTAGAGTGGCGGTGCTCGTGCCCCTGTTGCTGAGTCGGGTTCCTGGCCAGCGTGGACGCTATTCGTCGCAAACCGTGGCTCGTGGCTATCGTCGCTCATACGTGTTGTCCGTGGAAGCCAGCGATTGTAAAACCGAGAGATTTCCGCCGGTCGTCGATTATCGGTGCAAACGAACGACGGCCGGGTAGCTACCTGCCAGGAGCGTCAGCCCAGCAGTCCGGTAACCGAGAAGATTGCAGCGAACGGATCGCTGAGTATGACCAGTAGTATGCCCGCCAAAATGACCCCAATTATCCAGAGGATCATAATATACATCACTCTGATAATCTCTTCTTTCTGTTCGCCAGCCTGTATCGGTTTGTCGATCCCTTCGTTGCTCATTGGTAGAGAGTTTGCAGCCACGAGTATAAATTCTACTTCACGGGTTCGGTATCGATTTCTCTGTGATCGAGACTATCGGGCGGACCTGTGTGGTCGCCACCCCGGGGCGGCGATTCACGACGGACGTCCGGCAGTAGTGAGTGGTCACTGACTGTCGTCGGTCAGTATGGCTCCGGGAAGGCGAACGGTCGCCGTCGTTCCCTCGGTCGTCTCGAACTCGAGGTCGCCGCCGAGTGTCCGGACACACCACGTGACGATCCAGAGCCCGATGCCGCTTCCGTGTTCGAGGGCGGTCTCGCCGCCACGTTCGATCACTGCCAGTTCGTGTTCGGGGATGCCGGGGCCGTCGTCTTCGACGGTTACCACTGCTCGTTCGTTTCGTTCGGTCAGCGTAACCGTCACCGTCGAGTCGGCTGACCCGTGTTCGATGGCGTTTTCGAGGAGGTTCGAAAACAAAAGCGAAAGCACCGCGGGATAGCTCTCGAGGACGACATCATCGGGCACAGAGAGGTCGATCCGAGTGGTCGAATTCGACGTTATCTCGGTTGTGACTGTCTCGAGCAGTGAACGGAGTGAGACGGGTTCGGGACTGGTCTCGAGGGCCGTCGAGAGCTGTTCGAACTGACGGGCTTTCTCTGCCAGTTGGAGGAGATTGTCGACGTCGGTGCGTGCGCCCTCGAGCATCGTCTGAAAGTCGGGATCGTCGGTTCGGTCGACAGCAATGTCGATCGTTCCGCCGACGACGTTCAGATCGTTACGAAGGTTGTGTCGAAGGATGCGATTGAGGATTTCGAGCCGTTGTTTCCGTCGGCGCTGTGTGGTGATGTCCTGGACGACGACGGTCCAGCCGACGAGATCACCGTTGGGGCCGTACAGTGGTGAACTCGAGACGGCAAACTCGCGAACACGGCCGCGGTCGTCGACGAGCAGTTGGTCGTCTGCGGTCGGATCGAGATCCAGTTTCGTAGCCTGTGTGAGTGTGAGACCAAGCGCGCCGGGCTTTGAGACGTCCAGCCAGTGTTCGGCTGCGGGATTCAACTCGACGATGCGTTCGTTCTCATCGAGGACGAGAAACGGGTTCTCTAGGGTTTCGATGGCCGAGCGGTCGGCGACGCGACTCGTTACCGGGCTGTGTGTAAACAGGTTGCCGCCGACAAAGGCGTAGGCGTCGAGTAACACGTGCAGGAAAAACACGATCGGAGCGAGGTTAAGCGGATACGTTGGGTCGAGTTGGAACGTCCAGACGAGGTGGGCAACTCCAGGTGGCAACGCACTCAGGCCAACTGCAAGCGCCTCGGTTCTGTACAGCGATCCGTAACTAACCACCGTCTCGAACAGCAGAACCGTTCCCACGGTGACACAGAGGCTTCCGAGCAGAATAAGCGCAAGCCCAATCGACGTCAGGTCGTAGCTGACAGTGGCGACGCCGAAGGTTGGGGTAACCTGAAACCGCTCCCACAGTAGCGAGTGTGATCGCGTCGAAAGTACCAGCATTGTCCCAGCGACCGGGAAAACGGCTACCGGGCCGAACCATCGAACTGAGACAAACCGGCCGCGCCCGGTGTACTCGAGGGCAAACGCCAGAAATGCGACGCCGATCCAGAGAGTGCTGATCCAGGTGACGACCTCGAAAGCCAGCCGAATCGTCGGATCGAATACGAGCAACGAGACGCCGTAGGAAAAACACCACAGGGCCTGCAATCCGAGTACCGTCAGAAACCAATCGACACTGCGTTTTCCCCGATAGTCCCAGATGTAGGCGAACAATACCACCGTCCCGATACCGGACAGCACCGACCCGGCAACCGGCCACGGAACGGGAAGCATGACAGGTTACGATTCGGGTCAGTACACTTTGCTGTTGTGACCGACACGCTGTATTCGGCCGGCAGCTGGTCGGTGAACCGACTTCGAGACTGTGTCAATCGAGCAGTGTCTCGCCGGTCATCTCGGGGGGCTGGGAAACGCCGATCAGTCCGAGAAGCGTCGGTGCGATATCGGCGAGTGTGCCACCCTCGCGGACAGTTCGGCCGCCATCAGTGCCCTCACCGTCGAGGTAGATCAGTGGGACCTCGTTGTAGGTGTGGGCGGTGTGGGGATCGTCTTCGGTGCCCATATCGTCGGCGTTGCCGTGGTCTGCGGTGATGAGAACGTCCGCCCCGGCGTCCTGGAGTCGGTCGACGAGTCGGTCGAGTTCGGCGTCGACGGCTTCGACGGCCTCGATGGTGGCCTCGTAGTCGCCGGTGTGACCGACCATGTCGGGGTTGGCGAAGTTGAGCACCAGCACGTCGGGGTCGTCAGCATCGATGGTATCGATCGCCGTGTCGGCGACCTCGGGGGCGCTCATCTCCGGCTGTTGGTCGTAAGTCGGCACGTCCGGGCTCTCGACGATCTGCCTACTCTCGCCGTCGAACTCGATCTCCCGGCCCCCGTTTAGGAAGTAGGTGACATGGGCGTACTTTTCGGATTCGGCGATCCGTAGCTGTGTCTTGCCCGCCTCGGCGAGCACCTCCCCGAGTACTTCTTCGGGCTGATTCGGCGGATACGCGATCGGCAGATCGAACGTCTTGTCGTACTGAGTCAACATCACCACGGGCACGTCCGGAGGAGTCGTCTCAAACTCGTCGTCCCAGTCTTCGGACCGGATGTCGGCGAGCAGTCTCGTCAGTTGGCGAGCACGATCGGAGCGGAAATTGAACCAGACCACTGCATCGCCGTCCTCGAGCGCCGGTTGGCCGGCGATCGTCGTCGGTTCGACGAACTCGTCTGTCTGGCCACGATCGTAGGAGTCCTCGACGGCCTCGAGTGCCGAGTCGGCTTCGAACTCGCCTTCGCGGGAGACGATAGCGTCGTAGGCACGTTTCGTTCGGTCCCAGTTCTGGTCGCGGTCCATCGCATAATAGCGGCCCGTCACCGTCGCAACGTCGCCCGTACCGTGATCGTCGATGACGTCCTCGAGCGTGGCCAGATACTCACGGCCGCCGGTCGGCGAGGTGTCTCGGCCGTCGGTGATCGCGTGGGTGACTGCCTCGACGTCGCGGTCGCCGGCGAGTTCGATCAGCGCGTGCAGGTGTTCGTGATCGGAGTGGACCCCGCCGTCGCTGACGAGGCCGACGAAGTGAACGCGGCCGCCGTTCTCGCGGGCCGTGTCGAAGGCCGTGTTGATCGCGTCGTTTTCCCGAAAGGAGCCGTCGTCGATCGAGTCGGCGATTCGGGTGTACTCCTGGTAGACGACGCGGCCAGCGCCGATGTTCAGGTGGCCGACTTCGCTGTTGCCCATCTGTCCCTCCGGCAGGCCGACCCGGCGGCCAGCGACCTCGAGTCGGCCGTATGCGCCAGCGTCGGCAAAGCGATCGAACGCGGGGGTGTCGGCGGCCTCGACGGCGTCTCTACCGCCGTTGCCAAGTCCCCAGCCATCCAGAATAATCAACGCTCCATCCATGGGCGAGTGGTTGCCAGCCGGCCGTTAGTAGCTATCGATCCCCGCTGTTTTCCTCGCCGTCGATCCGTAGCCACGGTTACTGATCTAAGTGAGTCGTCTCACCTGAAAACACGAGTTCCCACGCCTCGCCGTCGCGGTCGATCCGTGTTAGCCCACACAGCGGCGCGTCGGCCCGCCCAGCCGAACCGACCAGTCCCTGGACCACCCCGCCGATCGTCAGGCCGTGGCCGACGAGCAACACCGTCCCCTCCGTTGTCGCTGCAAGCTGTCGGGTCGTTTCGCCCGCTCGAGCCATCGCTTCGGCGTGCGTTTCGGGAAACTCCGGCACCACGAGCGGGTCGTGATCCAGCCGAACCGTCTCGAACCGATCGGCCAGCGTCGCCGGCGACAGGATCTCGGGTTCGGCGTCGAACCACTCGGCGTTTCGGTGTTCCCCCAATCCGGGCTCGAGCAAAACGGTCGTCTCGAGTTCACGACAGATTTCGTCGGCCGTCTCGACGGTCCGCAAGAACGGAGAGGCGTGAAGTACCCCGCGCACGGTGGCGCGGGGCGTCCGTGTTTAGTCCTGCACAACTGACGCAACGGACTTTAATTCCTCCCGCGCTCGGCAGCTGCCTTGCGCCGACGTTCCGTGTCGGTTAACACCC
>LKMM01000139.1 GCA_001563885.1 Natrialbaceae archaeon B1-Br10_E2g27 | reverse complement strand
GTGGGTGGTTCGAAATCCTTTTAGTCGCGACACGGGCATAGTAGGGTAACTGATCATGGATATCGACATCGTCTCCGAAACGGAGAACCCCATGTTGCACCGGACTGACGTGACGTTCGAACTGACCCACGAGGATGCCACCCCCGAACGGTTACAGGTCCGTGACAGTCTCGCCGCCAAACTGAACAAAAACGCAGACGAAGTTGTCGTCCGCAAACTCGACACCAAATTCGGCATGCGAAAGACCGTCGGCGAGGCAAAAGTCTACGAAACGGCAGACAACGCCCGTGACGTCGAACAGGACCACATGCTAGAGCGAAACAAGATCGGTGCCGACGAGGACGCCGACGCCGAAGCGGAGGAGGCCTAAATGGCGCGTCACGAACTCTACAACGACGACGGCTCCGTCGACCGCGAGCAGTGTCCCCGCTGTGGTGACGCCTATCTCGCAGACCACGGCGACCGCACCCACTGTGGCAAGTGTGGCTACACCGAGTGGGCCTAACCCCCACCTGACCGCGAGCCAACCGTGAGCACCGGGACGCGAATACTCGCCATCGAAGGCACCGCCTGGGCGGCCAGCGCGGCCGTCTACGATGGTGAGACCGACGATGTGTGTATCGAAACCGACGCCTACGAGCCCGAAAGCGGCGGCATTCACCCGCGAGAGGCCGCCGAACACATGCATGACGCGATCCCACGCGTCGTCGAAACTGCCCTCGAGTACGCCCGCGAGACGGCCGACGACGCTGGACAGCCAATCGATGCCGTTGCCTTCTCCCGCGGCCCAGGACTTGGCCCCTGTCTGCGGATCGTCGCCACCGCAGCGCGGGCACTCGCCCAGACGCTTTCTGTCCCCCTGGTCGGCGTCAACCACATGGTCGCCCACCTCGAGATTGGCAGACACTCCTCGGGATTTGACTCACCGGTTTGTCTCAACGCAAGCGGCGCGAACGCCCACCTGCTTGCCTACCGGAACGGCCGCTATCGCATCTTAGGCGAGACGATGGATACCGGCGTCGGCAACGCCATCGACAAGTTCACCCGCCACGTCGGCTGGAGCCATCCCGGCGGTCCGAAAGTCGAAGCCGCCGCCGAAGACGGCGAGTACGTCGAACTCCCCTACGTGGTAAAGGGAATGGATTTCTCGTTTTCGGGCATCATGAGCGCCGCCAAGCAACGATACGATGACGGTGTGGCGATCGAAGACATCTGCTACTCGTTACAGGAGACGATTTTTGCGATGCTCACCGAAGTCTCCGAACGCGCCCTCTCGTTGACCGGCAGCGACGAACTCGTCTTAGGCGGCGGGGTCGGACAAAACGCCCGTCTGCGGGAGATGCTCGAGACGATGTGTGCCCAACGTGGCGCTGATTTTCACGCGCCCGAACCCCGGTTTTTGCGGGATAACGCCGGGATGATCGCCGTCCTCGGTGCAAAGATGTACGAGGCCGGTGACACTCTCGCCATCGAGGACTCAAGCGTTGATCCGAACTTCCGGCCGGACCAGGTGCCGGTCACGTGGCGAGACGGTGAAGACGTGCTGTTTGGTCGGGACGGCACACAGGTCCGCGGTGCTGAAGCCGTCGTCGACCTCGAAGCCGACCGCAACCGGGTTTCAAAACGGCGGGTCCCAAAGTCCTACCGCCATCCTGCCCTCGACGACCGACTGCGCCGCGAGCGGACGACCCTCGAGGCCCGCCTGCTGAGTCTCGCCCGCCGGGAGGGGGTCCCGACGCCGGTCCTTTGGGACATCGACCCGCTCGAGACACGACTTGTAAGCGAGTACGTTGGTGACGTGGATCTCCGGGATGGGCTTACAGTCCCACGGGTCCGGGATGTCGGGCGACACCTCGCCACCCTCCATCTGGCCGGGTTCGTCCACGGCGATCCGACGACCCGAAACGTCAGAGTCGACGGCGAACGAACCTACCTCATCGACTTCGGACTGGGATATCACACCGACCACATCGAAGATTACGCGATGGATCTACACGTCTTCGATCAAAGCCTCGTCGGGACTGCCATCGATCCCGACCCCCTCCGAGCGGCCGTCCGGGCGGGCTATCGAGAACTCGGCGACGAGCAGGTCCTCGAACGGCTCGGAGAAATCGAGGAACGAGGCAGATACCAGTGACGCGATTTCCCCTCGAGTGCTGAGCTCTCATGGGTGGGAAACGCCACTCATCGACTGGCGAACCTCGCACTCGATGGACGGATCTCTGCGGAAGACACCGAACCCTTCTATTGGGTCTGGATACTAGTAGCCCCCATTCGTGAGATCAATTCGAGTTCCGTCGTCGAACGGGAGGGGACGAGCAAGCCACCGATCGGCGACACGACACAGCCTCTCTGAGGGTCCGAATGACGGCTGAAACGTCGCGTCTCGAGACGGCAACCATCCTCGTCGTCGGCCCGAACGGATGGCTCGATCGGTTCGTCGAGACACTCAAGAGACACACCGGCGCGTCGGTCCACAGAGCCGAGACGGCGACGCAGGCACTCGAGGTCGTCGAGTGTGAGCCGATCGACTGTCTCGTCACCGAGTACGCACTCACGGAATCGACCGGCATCGAACTGGTCGAACAGCTTCGGGAATTCACCACACTGCCGGTCGTGCTCGCGACGACGGCCGGCAGCGAGGCAATCGCCAGCAAGGCGATCAGCGCCGGCGTCACGGATTACGTTCCGGTCAGCGAACCGATCGACGAGACTGCGATGGTCGAACGGACAAACCGGGCGCTTTGTGCTGTGGGGCAAACGATCACTCGCCGCAAGCGAGCCCAGCAGTTCGACGCCATCTTTCACGATTCACAGACGGCAACGTGGGTGCTCGAGGCAGATGGAAGTCTGGATCGGGCGAACGAGACGGCCCGGGCGATGATCGACGTCGACGTCGAATCGATCGTCGGCGATCCGTTCTGGACGCTTCCGTGGTGGTCACATACGGCAGTAACCAAACGCGACGTTCGACGACTCGTCGAGAAAGCAGCCAACGGCCAGTTTGGCGATGCAGTCGTCTTCCAACCCCGACCGGACACACAGCGCGTCGTCGATCTCTCGGTTCGCCCCGTCGAGGACGAACGCGGTGATCTCGTCTCGATCGTGGTCGAAGGAATCGACATCACCGAACAGGTCCACCTCGAGCGGGATCTGCGCCAGTCGGAGACACTCCACCGAGTGACGCTCAACAACATGACGGACACGATCCTGGTCACGAACGAGGCAGGTGAGTACACCTACGTGTGTCCGAACGTCCACTTCATCTTCGGCTACACCGCCGAGGAGATCCACGAGCAGGGGACGATCGACGAACTGTTGAGCGACGATCTCTTCGACCGTGAGAAACTGGCCGAAACCGGCGTGTTAAAAAACATCGAGTGTACCGCGACCGACAAAGCTGGGCGCGAACATACGCTGCTGGTCAACGTTCGCGAGGTCTCGATTCAGGGTGGCACGTTACTCTATAGCTGTCGTGACGTTACGAAACGAAAACAGCGCGAGGAGGCACTCGCAACCCTCCAGGAGACTGCCCGGGAATTTCTGTACGCAGAGACCCACCAGGAAATTGCCCAGCACATCGTCGACGACGTCCCGAGTGTGCTCGACCTGCCGGCGAGTGCCGTCTACATGTACGACGTCGACGCGAACGAACTTCGGCCAACCGCACGTTCACAGCGGATGACGGATCTCAACGGCCCGCTTTCGACCCTGCCCGCAGACGGCCAGACCCTGCCGAGTCATAGCTTCGTCACCGACGAACACCTCTCTTTTGACGACGTCCATAGCTCCGATCGACTCGAGAACCGGGCGACCGGTCTCCGGAGCGTGATGTACATCCCGCTTGGCGATCACGGCGTCTTCGTCGCCGGATCGGACGAGACCGATGCGTTCGACGATATCGTTCGGGAACTGGCCGATCTGCTCGCGGCGACCGCCGAAGCCGCACTCGACCGTGTGAGTCGGGAATCACAACTGCGCGAGCAGGATCGAGAACTCAAACGACAGAACGACCAACTCACCACGCTAAACCGGATCAACGCTACGATTCGGGAGATCGATCAGGGGATCGTTCAGGCCGAAACCCGCGAGGAGATTACCCACACCGTCTGTGAACGACTCACCGACACGGATCGCTTCGAGTTCGCCTGGGTCGGATCCGTCGATCCGGTGACGGAGACGGTCGACCCACAAGCGTGGGCTGGCACAGAACAGGGCTATCTGGACAGTCGATCGATCGCCGTCGCCGCGTCGGGGACCGACCCCGCAGGCCAGACTGCAGCCACAGGCAAGGAGACGATGGTGGCTAACGTCGCCGAGGATCTCCGGGCGGATCCGTGGCGAGCGGATGCGCTTACGCGGAATTTTCTCTCGGTCCTGAGTATCCCGCTTACCTACAACGACCTCACACACGGTGTGTTGACGGTGTATGCGGAGACGAGAAACGCCTTCGGCGAGACGACTCGAGCCGTCCTGACCGAACTGGGCGAGACAATCGCAGCGGCACTGAGTGCAATCGAACGCAAACACGCACTGCTTACGGCCTCGATGACCCGTGTCGAACTCGAGATTGACGATCCAACCTTTCTGCTGTCTCGACTGGCAGACGCCAACGCGTGTACCATCTCGTATCAGGGAGGCGTCGGGGAGAGTACGGACGGCAATCAGGTGTTCGTCTCCGTCACCGAGACGGCGGTCGATGCGTTCGTCGAGACGGCAGCAGGAATGGCAATCGTCGACGACGCCGTCACGATCAGTACGAACGGATCCGAGGAGGGTGTAGTGCAGTTACAACTCGCACAGCCGTTTCTCGCAGTGGAGCTAGCAGACCACGGGGCACTCTTTCAGGAGGCCACTGCCAGCCCGGATCAGACGACGCTCGTCGTCGATGTCCCCGACACGATCGACATCCAAAAGATCGTCCAGTTGCTTCGTGAGACGTTCGCTGCGGTCACGCTCAGACGAAAGCAGACGCTCGAAACGCCCGCCGAATACGATCTCCACTCGAGGGTGCTCGAAGAGATCACCGACAGACAACTCGAGGTGTTACAGACGGCCTACTACAGCGGTTACTTCGAATCCCCACGCGAGAACACCGGCGAGGCGATCGCCGAAACGCTCGAGATCTCCCCACCGGCGTTCTATCAACACATCCGGGCCGTCCAGCGGACGCTCTTTACTGCGCTGTTCGAAGAGACGAACAGCCCAGCGCTCCCACAGCGGGTTCAATAGTAAACCCCCTCAGTTCAGCACACTTCGTTATTGAACAGCCAGCTATTCGACCGTCTGCCCGGTAGGTTCTGGTAGAGCGCACAGGGCCACGACCGGCGCTCGTGTATAACTAATGATAGACATTACACACGACCCGGACACAGACCGTCCATACGAGTGTTTCGAGTGCGGGAGTATCGTTACTGCAGCAGATAATCCGAAACGCTGTCCAGACTGTGGCGGAGAGCTACGCAACCGACGGATGCCGATCGAATAAGCATGGCATCGGCGACGGCTGCAAACTGTCTCGACGATTTTCATACCGGCCGGAGTCGATACACTCCTCGAGTGCAGTCGGGGATAGCATCCAGATAGCTTCGACAGGAACACAGTCGTCTGTGTGCCACGAGTAGTATCATATATTACACTAAATTACCACCACTCTCAGCGCTCGTTCGCAGGTGAATATTCACATTTTTTATGGAAGACGATAACGGATACGTATGGGAACGAGAACCCTTTCGATTGCACCGATCGAAACGACGGCGTTCATTACCGTCTCCGGACCGCCAGGGTGTGGTGCGACGACGCTGTGTAGCCAGCTTTCGGAGGCGATGGACTGTCCGTACGTTTCCGGCGGCGACATCTTCCGCGAACTCGCCGACGAGCGCGGACTGAGTCTGAACCAGCTAACCGCCAAAGCCGATGCATCCGAGGGGATCGACCGGGAACTGGATCAACGGTTGCAGACGATTGCAGAAAAATGGGGGAACGCAGACAAGCCGTTTATCCTCGAGTCGCGGCTTGCAGGCTGGCTCGCCGGCGAACACGCCGATTTGCGAATCTGGCTCGACGCACCCGAAGATGTTCGCTTACAACGGATCGAAGATCGGGTTGAAACCGAAGCCGAAATGCGAGTCAGAGAGATCAGCGAGGCCGGACGATACCAGTCGTACTACGAAATCGACATCGACGACCGGGAGTTTTATGACCTACACATCAACACCGCTCGCTGGGACAAAGCGGGCGTGTTCGCACTCGTTCGAACTGCTCTCGAGGAATATGACTTATCGGCCGACGAGGGAGCGTTCGAGACTCCACCAGTCGACCTCCGATAATTGACTTTTACCCACGACTGAATCCGTGGGCCTTCTTTGCAACACTCCGTACGATACCGTTCTGACGAACAGTTTTCACCGCCTCGTAGGGGGTAGCTGCATACGGTATCAGTCGGTGTTCGTCGTGTCGATGCCGACTAGTCGGTTGAGTCCACAGAAGCAGGTGACGGCGTTTTGGAGAAAGCCCGCACCGACGACTGCCGCGAGGAGTGCGGCGGTTCGCTTTCCGCTTCGGTAAGCAACGACTGCACCGACGAGGAAGACGACTGCGAGGACGGCTCGAGCGAGGCGGTCGATACCGCCAACATTTCGTTCCATACCAACGTGGTAGCGTTCACACGGGATAACAACATTGCTTATCGGCTCCACCGGTCGCTTTCGCCGGCCGAGACGGGCACACAATACTCTTATTTCGGGAGGACGTATCACCGTTCATGGCAGATAAGCCGACATCCGGTGAGATTCTCGGTGTACCGTACAATTTCGAACGACCGAGTTTTGGTCGCATGCTCTCGTCGTACTGGCAACCCGGTGAAGGGATGCTCGTCGAGAAACCGTTCGGCGT
>LKMM01000138.1 GCA_001563885.1 Natrialbaceae archaeon B1-Br10_E2g27 | reverse complement strand
TCCTCTAAGTCAGGGCCGCCAACATCTTCCATGTGGAAAAACACGTCGTCGTCTGCGTCCTCAGTCTCGATGAATCCGTAACCGCCAGTGTCGTTGAAGAAATCAACCGTACCTTTCGCCATTGCCTCTGAACAGACTTGACGAAGAAATATAAACGCTCCGACTCTCACAGCGGTGTCCGGTTCGAGTCGGCCCCACCGTCCGGTAAATCCGGGGATTCCATCCTGACGCCGTCACTCCGGAGAACTGTGATCTGATACTATCGGACGGACCTGTGTGACGATTCTCGCCACTCTGGGGGAGCGAGAATCTCCCACGACGTCCGTCTGGCAGTATGAGCAGCCCAAACCCCTTATATTTCGCGTGGCAACACACGAGTATGACGGAGTACGAGCTCGATGACGTCGATCGAGCGATCCTGTATGCGCTACAGACAGAGGCTAGAAGCCTGTCTTCCAGCGAGATTGCCGAGCGAACCGATGCCTCCTCGAGTACGGTCCGAAAACGAATTCAACGCCTCGAGTCGGAGGGGATCATCAAGGGCTACAGCGCCGACATCGATTACACGAAATCGGGCTATCCGATCCGGATGCTGCTTTACTGTACCGCACCGATCCCCGAACGCGGCGAGTATCGCGAAGACATCCTCGAAATTCCGGCGGTGATTTCGGTCCAAGAACTCGTCACCGGCGAGGAGAACCTGCTCGTGACGGCCGTCGGCGAAACTGACAGGGATATCACGCCGGTCGCACAGGAACTATCGGATCTCGGGTTGACAATCACCAACGAAGTACTCGTTCGCAGCCACGAAGCGACCACGTTCGACGAATTTTCTCTCGAGTAACTCGACGTTCGTTTTCTTCGATCGTTCCGCGTGCGGACTACCAGGAAACCCAATGAATTATCATACTGGTATTCATCTCTCCATCTGTCGAACGCACTGTTCGAATCAAAGGATATAATAACCAGGTCGTTCAAAACAAACTCAGGTTCGACCGGAGCGGTAATCATTGCCGGAATCTAACCGGTTCGGTCGGAGGGATCAACCAAATGTCAACGAACACAGATTCAGGCGGTAGCGGACACGGAGAACGAGCTACGGAGACCTCGTTCGTTCCGCGGGCGTCGACCTGGACGGTGTGGGCGCTCTTTCTCGCCAGTACAGCCGTCCTCGCGCTGACGTGGTACGGCTACGAGTGGGGGCTTCCGGACGGCCTCGCAATCGACGGACTGACCGCGGTGATGTGGGTCGTCGTCACCTTCTTTAGCGGGATCGTACACAGCTACTCGCGACGCTATATGGCCGGTGATCGCGATCTCGAGCGCTTTTACGCCCGAATATTCGCTTTTACGCTTACCGTGATGACGATGGTCGCGGCAGACAACGTCGCCCTGTTCGCGGCGGCGTGGCTGGCGATGGGGCTGGTGATGGCCTCGCTCATCGGACACGTCCGCTCGTGGGAGCAGGCACAGGCCGCAAAGCGGCTCTCTCGCCGCTACTTCCTGCTCAGCACCGCGTTGCTGGCGGGGAGTCTGGTCCTCCTCGCACAGCTAACCGGGACGACCGCAATCTCGGAGATCGTGACGAGCGTCGAGACTATTTCGTCGACGCCGCTGCTGATCGCCGCCGCCGGCATCTTCCTCGCGGCGATCATCCAGTCGGCGCTCTTTCCGTTCCACACCTGGTTGCTGTCGTCGATGACCGCACCGACGCCGGCGTCGGCGTTGATGCACGCCGGATTCGTCAACGCGGGCGGAATCCTCCTCACCAGGTTCGCCCCGGTGGTCGGCCAGGAACTGGTGTTCATGTCGGCTATCGTCCTCGTGGGCGCGATCAGCGCCCTGCTCGGGCAGGCACTGTTGCTCGTCCAGACCGACGTCAAACGCGAACTCGGCAGTTCGACCCTCGCCCAGATGGGCTTTATGATCATGCAGTGTGGACTGGGCTTCTTTGCCGCCGCGATCGCCCACCTCATCCTCCATGGCTTCTACAAGGCCTACCTCTTTCTCGCCTCCGGGGCGTCGGTCGAACACACCGCCCCGAAACACGACACCGGCACCCGGCTCGGATTCTCCGGCCTCGCCGTCAGCCTGCTCACCGCCATCGGCGGTGGCGTGTTGTTCATGGTCCTCACCGGAAAGGCGGCCGAACCCGCCCTCGACAGCGCGATCGTGTTGACCGTCGTGGTCGTCCTGACCACGCTCACCGCCGCTCGAGACATCTTACAGCGCTCGAGGTTGCCGTCGTCGGTCAGGCTGGTTAGCGTTCCGGCGATCGTCCTCGTAGCTATCAGCGGCTACGCCATCGCCTTTAACGCCGTCTCGACGATGCTGTCGGGCGTTCCGATGGCCCACTCGGCGACCGATCTCACGCCCGTTCACTACCTGGTCGTCGCCATGTTCCTCGGTGGCTATTTCGTGACTGAACTGGGCTGGTATCACAAGAGCAAGCGCTTCTACGTCGCGTTGCTGAACGTCTCGCAGCCAAATCCGTCGACCGTTCTCACCAACAAAGAGGAGTACAACCAATGACCCAAACGCAGACTCCAACAGAGACCGACGCACAGCAAGCCATCACCGACACCATCGATCGCGCGGCCGAACGCATCGGCTCGGTCTGGCCGATCCACTCGTTCGTCACCGCAAACCCTCTTTCGGGGTTCGAAGACCGACCGTTCCATCGGGCCGTCGCCGAAGGGAAGGCTCTGTTCGGCGGCCGCGGCTACCCCCAGCCGTCGGTCTTCCGCCAGGCCTGGGAGGAGGGGCGAATCGATCCCGAGATCCTCGAGGCGGAGCTCGTTGCCCACGGAATCGACCGCGATCCCGAGACGTTGCTCGAGGAACTGGAAGCCGCCGAATCAGAGCGCAAGCCCGACACCGACGACGCGACGGCAGCAGTAGACCGCATCCTCTCGAAGTGGCTCGCGTCATTTCTCGATCAGGGCGAGGCGATCTGGTCTATGCCCGGCCGCGAGGAGGGATTTTACGCCGCCTGGCGAGGACTTGCACCTTACGACGGCGACATCCCCGGTTGCGACGAGCCCGAGGACCTCCCCGAGACGCCTATCGAGGCCCTCGAGGCGGTCTACGACGAGTTCGGCGACGAACGCTGGGAGGCGATCCTCGAGCACCACCTGGCTGCTTTACCCGGCTGGACCGGGTTCATCAAGCAACGTGCCGACGACGGGGGCGACCCGTGGCAGGAGACGTATCCGATCACGCTCGTCGACTATCTCGCCGTGCGACTGACGCTCGCCGACTTGCTGGACGCGCCGATCGAACCCGACGGGACCGAGCCAGCTACCGACGACGCGCCCATGGCCGAACACTGGCTGACCGCCTGGGAAAAAAGCTACCGCGCCGACCTCCTCGAGGGGATCGGGGCGTCGTCCGCCTCGAGCGGCCTCGAGGCGTCTGTCGCCGACGGCGACGGAGAAACGCGCCCGGACGCACAGCTCGTGTTCTGTATCGACACGCGCTCGGAGGTTATCAGACGCCACATCGAAGCCCAAGGCGACTACGAAACCCACGGCTACGCCGGGTTCTTCGGGATTCCGATGCAACACGAAGGGTACGGCGAGGATGCGTCTTCGAAGGCGTGCCCGCCGATCGTCGACCCTCAACACCACGTCGCCGACCGACCGGCAGACACCGACGACGAGCACACACACACCCGGGTGACCGGTGTTGCGGAGGCTGCTCAAAAACATTTCAAAACCCTGAAAACGAACGCAGTCGCCGCCTTTACCTTCGTCGAGGGTGCCGGCAGCGCCTACGGCTCGGCGCTGGCCGCACGAACGTTGTTTCCGTCGGCCGTCGCCACACTCGGGAGCGCGATCGGCGACCGCATCCCGCGTACGGACGACTTCTGTGAGGCGGACCTCGACTGTGACCACGGTCACGCCCACGGGCTCCAGCAGGGGATGAACCACGAACAGAAAGTCAGGTACGCTGCCAACGCGTTCGATCTCATGGGCTGGACCGACTTCTCCCGCCTCGTCGTCTTCACCGGCCACGCCGCCCACACGACGAACAATCCGTTCGACTCGAGTCTCGACTGTGGGGCCTGTGCCGGCAACGGCGGCGGCCCGAACGCCCGCGTTCTCGCCCAGATCTGCAACGACGAAGCGGTCAAAGACGATCTCCGCGAGCGCGGGTTCGACATCCCCGACGACACCGTCTTCCTCGCCGGCGAACACAACACGACGACCGACGAAATCACGCTCTTCGGCGGCCCCGTCCCGGAGAGCCACGCCGACGACCTCGCTCGATTGCGTGCGGATCTCGAGGCCGCCCGCGAGGCCACCGCCGCCGAGCGCGCCGAATCGATGCCGGCTGCCGACGCAGAGGAGGGAGTCAGCGAGACCCAACGCCGCGCGTTCGACTGGGCCGAAACCCGCCCCGAGTGGGGGCTCGCCGGGAACGCCTCGTTCGTCATCGGCCCGCGCGAACTGACCGCCGGTCAGAACCTCGAGGGGCGGGCCTTCCTCCACTCCTACGACTGGACGATCGATCCCCACGGAGATTCCCTCGAGGCGATCCTGACCGGACCGCTCGTCGTCACCCAGTGGATCAACAACCAGTACTACTTCGCGACGGTCGACAACGCGGTCTACGGCAGCGGCTCGAAGGTCACGCAGAACCCGGTCGGCAACGTCGGCGTCGTCCAGGGCAACGGCGGCGACCTGATGACTGGCCTGCCGCTGCAGTCGCTCAAACTCGACGACGACCAGCCCTACCACCAGCCGCTTCGCCTGTCGGCGGTCATCCACGCGCCAATCGAGCAGGTCACCGACATCCTCGAGCGCCACGAGGAAGTCAGGAAGCTACTCGACAACGGCTGGATCGGCGGGCTGACGGTTATCGACCCAACCCGCGATAACGACCCGTTCGAGTATCAGGCCGGCCTCGAGTGGAAGCCGGCAGTACAGGGCGTGGCCACGGACGAACGGCTCACCGTCCCGACCGCAGCCGACTGATCGACGGTCGGGGCCCCTTCTCACTCAATTCGCTACTCAGGTCTGCTCTCGGTCCTCGAGTCGGTGGACGGTGATCGAGACGAAATAGACGAGCATGAAGAGTAGAAAGCCAACGACGAGTCCGCCCAGTTCTCGAGCGCCGATACCGGCAGGCGAAACGACTGCCAACGCTGCCAGCCCGGCGACAAATACGCCGATAGTGAAGAGCCCGATCGCGTAATAGAATCCGACGTCCGACTCGAGGTACCTCCGCATACTCGTTCTTTCGGCACGACCCTCAAAACGGTACCGACGCGGTGACAGGGAACGTCCTGACAGCTTACCCTCGACCCAGACCCTTAGCGGGGATCGGCGATACGTGAATACCATCCACGCGTTCGCATCAATACAGCAAGCTTTCGGTCGCCGTTTCGTACCCATCGGGAACGATGTCTGCAAGCACATCGGGGTCCGTCTCGCCGTTGATATTGACCAGATAGGCTCGCCCGTGTTCGTTACCGTAGATCCCCTGAAAGTCGTAGACGAACCCGTACACGTCGACGTCTTCGGGAATCTCGTCGGATTCGCACAGAAACTGCGTCTGATAGTCGACGTTGTACTCGACGAGTTGATTGACGATTCCCACCTCAGCATCGGCGTCGATGAGGTCGCTCTCGAGTGCTTCCTCTACGACGGGAACGAGCATGTCGACCCACGTATCGACACCACGAGGGCCGGGGAATTCCTCGCCGGTCGCGACATGATATGCGGCAGTGATGGCACCGCAGCCGGTGTGTCCAGCGACGACTGCAACGGTTGTGTCAGCGTGGTGGATCGGATACAAGAGGCCACCGTCGACGATTCGCTCGTCGCCGTCTTCGTCCCAGACCTGATTCCCGATATTACTCGGGGTGAAGACCGCTCCCGGGTGGTCGAATCCCCACATGTGTTCCTGTGGAACGCGCGAGTCCGAACAGGAGACCGCGACGACGTCCGGATGCTGGCCCGTCTGCACGTCGTCGAAATAGCCCTCCGGCAACGATTCGACGTGACGTCTGTTCCCCGCGAGCAGCGCCTCGAGAAATTCGTATTCGGAGCCCATAGAGAGCGTTTCACCGATCGCAGACAAAAGCGTTCGTGCAGAGCTTCTGAAACGTACGAACGATACATCCAACTGCAAACACGACAGTGTTCGATCGAACCGGCGGTAGCGTGATCGACGAACGTCGACCGGGAACCCCCATCAGTCCGTTAGCCCGTAGCCGATCTTGAACAGATAGACGTCGATCGCGATGACGATGGCCGTCAACGCGGTGAGCACCGCGAGTGAGAGGTAGGGAGCGAACTCCGCGTACGCGGCCGGCGCGATCTCGAGCATATCGGAGTAGCCCAACAACCCGTATCGAACGCTGTCGACCATGTAGACCATCGGATTGAGCAACGAGACGTACTGCCAGATCGGCTCGAGCATGGTCAGGGAGTAAAACACTGCGCCGAAAAATACCAGCGGCCTGAGGATGAACTGGTTCATCACGGTCAGGTCGTCGAAATCACGGGCGAGGAGTCCGCCGATGATCCCCAGGCCCGAAAAGAGCGCGGCGATGACGACCATCGTCGCGACCAGAAAGAGCCCGTTCTCGATCGAAATCGGGACGAACAGCCGGCCGATAACGGCGATGATGACGCCGACGATCAACCCGCGGACCGCACTCGAGGCGACGTAGGCGACGACCATCTCGACGTACGACAGCGGCGAGGTGAGCGTCTCGTGAATGTACTCGTTCCACCGCCCGTGGAAGATCGAAAACGAAGCGTTCTCGAAGGCGTTCGAGATGGTTCCCAACACGACCAGCCCGGGGATCAGAAACAGGATATAGCCGATTCCGGTGACTGGCTCGTCGATCCGGCCACCCAAAATTACGCCGAAGACGGCAAAGTAAAGCACGTTCGTGA
>LKMM01000137.1 GCA_001563885.1 Natrialbaceae archaeon B1-Br10_E2g27 | reverse complement strand
GGTCGAAATAAACGCCGCTATGATCCATACCGGCGTTTTGGTATGCTCGCTATGGACAACAAGATAGCCATTAGTTGTACTTTCGATGGTGAGGCGCGTTGCAGAAGGCGTTGTAATGCTACAATATGTTTCGTCATGGGCCGTCGATTTCGATACTGACACAGTAAAGCCGTCGGCCACCTGAAATTGCTGGCCGTTGTACGTTAGTATCGGTTGTACGTCGTAGTGCTGGACCACATCCTTGATGTGAGGTGGTGTGGCAGAGAATAAAAGTGGGTCAGTACCGGGTATTGAGTCGGTACGATTCTCTCCAACTGAAACAACTTCTTCTTCACCCGACTTGTGCACAAAAGTCTTTAGATAGCTACCATTTGAAGTTCGGTACAGTCGCCATCGTCCCCATTCATCAATTGGGTGACGATCAACTGCGGACATGATCGTTCCAGGACGAGGAAGGCAGTGGTCTGATTCTTGCTTAGGATCAGTCATGATCTGGTATCATGGTGATCGCATATATACCAGAATTCGGTCTCAATTGTTGAGTGGTAGATTGAATAGAAGTTTAGATAGCGCTTATCATTGCTCAGTGCCGCTGTACTGGAATTTCTTCTTTACTAGGAATCCGTCCACAATTTCTACAGACGAATAACTCGTCGGCCTCAGTAAATCTTGCATCGAAATCATCTCGCTGATCCAGAAACGATACCGGTTCTTTTCGGAGCGACCCCAATCGAAGCGGAGTCGAGCACGTTTCACACTTGTGTGAATCCACACTGGCATATCGTTCTTGTCGACGGTTTCTACGCTTGGTTTCTCCCTTTTTTCGTTGGCGTTTTTGTTTCTTGAGTGCCGCGAGCTGTTGCTCAACTAGGTCGTCATATTTGCTGAGATCAGGAGCCATACATTAGTCTCATTTTGCCGACAGTATATAAACAAGAAATGAGATAGGATAATCCATCAGCTCATGGACGTGAAAACGAACGGTCCCGAATATGGGACCGTGTTGGCACCGAGGTGTTACGTCGGTGCCGGCGTCGGCCACTTATTCACGGTCTTACCGCCGTGAACAGCCCGACCGTCGCGGATTTATAGTGTTATCACCATATAGGCGCGATCAAGCGCCGAGTAGTCATTAGACAGTACCCGGTATTAACTTTGTGTGCCACGCCGGATCGTTTCGATGCATGAACTGCAACGCGTTAGGGATAATTTTTGACGAACTACTCTATTGCTTCGTTGTATGTCTCTGCAGACGCTAGTAATTCTCTGAACAGATCTTTTGACTGTAATGTTTTCCGATTACCAACAATCGTTAGGTTCTGAGCACATGATAGCATACCATACAGTATTTCCGGTTCTGTGACTGGCGGCCGTACGATCTCGGCTTCGTTCGCTGTCGGCAAACTCACGATCGCGTTCGTCGCTATATTTCCGTTCAGGTCATCTGGATGTTTCACCGGGATCGAGTCGTATCCTGACTCACTAAGGTTTCGTCTAATACGTGTAGCGTGTCTCCGGAACGGTGTTACGACATAGTCCACATCATCATCAACAATCTGTGTGAGAATTGTCTCTGTGGCTTGGTTAGCTAGCAGTGATTCACTGAACAGCTTTGTTTCTGATACTGTAGTTCGGATAATCACTTCGTGTTGGGTTGCTTTGCTGGCCGGTAACAACTCGACTGACCGTACAAATAAGCTCACCCCATCGACCACCGCTGGTGATTCCTCGGTAAATTTTGTGTGGTCTAACGACTCCCGGTTCGAAAACACGTCTAAGATGTCGAACGGGTTTGCTGTTGTGTCAGTCACGTCAAACACGAGCCGCCTTCCCTCGTCTGCTTCGGCTTCAACTGTTGTTCTGAGCGACACTGTGTCGATCTCTGTTTCCTCGATGCCTTGCACATCGAGAAACGTAACTGAACCATCCACTGACTCCCAATCCTTACCATCGTCGAACAGCGATAAGGCCGGTGGCGCATGTCCTGTGAACTGAATGCTCACGCCTTGACTGCTCGGGAACGATGCAAAGTGGTCGAACCCACTCTCGAAGTGTGATACATTTAGATCCGCTTCAACCGCTCCGTCACTCATCATTTGTGGCCCTGTTCGACGCCGATCGCCGACAGCAACAACTCGATCAGCAACATCTTGTAGGAACCTGTATTCGGGTGTAGTAATCTGTTCAGCACCCAGTAAGACAACCATGTCGAAGAATTGGTCAGTATGGCTCCGGTCTGGCAACTCATCAGCGTCATCTACAAACGGCCCGTCGGTCAGTGCGTGGAACAGTTCCGTGTGTCCTTTTGTGGGCCAATCAGCTGTTGCGTAAGCAACTGTAGAGATTAGAGATTTTGCACCCAGCAATCGCGACTGGACCGTGTGGCTTCCGTCACTCGCAAGGATGCTTCGTTCGTTTGTTTTTGTTCCGTCAATTCGATAATGCTCCCCAGAGGGTTGTGCCTGTTGGGCGATGTCTGCTAGTTCGGGAGTCGTCCCCAGAACTAACACTCGGCTATTTTCAGGCTTGATTGTCTCTTCTTCGGTTCCTGGATGTGGGAGTTCGGTCGTAACCAACTGCTCGACAATATCAGAAAGTATTGAAACCCGATCGTTGCGAGCCGGCACATCGACGAACATCTGCTGGCGGTCTACATAAGATTGGATTGCATTCGGATCAGATGTCGTCACGACTCCGTCCAGACTGATGTCATCCGTTGCGTCGCGGCGAGTTGTCACTGGATAGCCGCGTCGCTGGGCAAAATCCAGATATGGCAAGTACTGGTTGGTTACTTTCTTAATGTCTGGCGTTTGTACCGCTTCGTACTCTATCTCTGGGTTGATCATTTCTGCGGAAATACCGCCGGTATCCAGGAACTGGAATTTGTACAGTCCGTTCTCGAGACCATAATACATTGCTTCTCTGCCCTCGGTGGTTCCTGAACGGCGCAGTGTGACCCGATCTCCCACGCTAAAGGACGGAACGGTTGGGCTGCTTGATTCATAACGGACGATACTTTTCCCCGAGACGCCCGAAATACTGAGTTTTGGGACGAGTCGTCCGGTTTCCGAAAGAAGTTCCGGATCAAGTCTTTCGAGGATGGTTGCAGCGTTGGTTCGGGCTGTTCGTTCTTGCTGTAGTCCCGATCGGATCCGTTCGAAACCGTGGATTCGATCAGGATCACGGTACTCCGTTCGATCTTCACATATGTCAAATAATGAACAATCAGATTTGATACCGTGTTCGGTTGTTTCGTAACATGGCCATCGTCGCTCGTTTTGACAATGGTACGTGCATGCGGGTGATAGTGCGTCATCTGGGCCGGTGATCCACTCCGCAGATTTGTACTGGCAGCCATCACACTCTCTATTATACGTCGAGGGAGGTGCGAATGTCTCACCGACGGTTACAATCGAGTTTCTATCAGCGATAAATCTCCGAAAGTCAGCTTCCGTTAACTCTACGGGTTCGATCCGAATCTGCTTATCGTCGACGTTAGGATAAAGAATATAGCCGGTCGGGGTTTCGCGAAGTACGTCCTCGACTGATTCGCCAACTTCGAGCAGCTCAAGCAGTAAGACAAACAGATACAGTTTGAGTTGGTAGGCATGCTCTCTGACCTTGTCTCCATCCGGTTGGCGGGTCGTTTTGATATCATACGGTACGCCATCAGCAATGAGATCCACGCAGCCATTGTATCCAAACTGATTATCCAGATATCGTTCGGCCTCAACACTGTCTGCTGACAGCAGCACATCACGGAACTGATCATCAGTGAATAGTCGGTGAACGATGTCGGTCGCGTGGTCTTTTGCATCCGATATTTTTACCCCTGCACTAATCAGGAGTGCCACCCGTATCGAATATTCTTCGTCCATGATGTTCGAACAAAACTCACGAACTTGTTCTTCTGTCCATTCCTCGTTTTCAAATCGCTCTAGGTGCTGCTTAATACCGATCTCAGCGGCTCGGTGGGCGACGTCGCCACGAAGCGTGGACTGTTCTTGGAAGTGATTGAACGCATATGGATCGTTTCCGTAGACCCGTTTTTCATACCGTAGGTACGACTCTCGAGGGCAGTTTTCGCTACTTCTGAGATACCCTTTACCAATTTTCACTGACGGGTTTCGAATCAAAACCGTGGTGACGTTAAGATAGAGGACGGGTTGCCCCTCGTGATCACCGACTCTGGGAATTACCCGAGCAATAATGTCTTCGCCACGCGTCAGTGACTTTTCGTCGACATCTATCGATGGCTCTTCAGTCCCTTCTTTGGGTTCAATACCGACAGCCTTCAATACTGTTGGATCGGTTTCACGGAGTGGAATACTCGATTTAATTCGTGTCCAAAAGGAGAGTGCTACGCGGTCATCAACATCATGTTTCGGGTCTTCGACCAAATACAGCGAGTCAAGACCGTCAGTCTCACCAGCAATAGAAGTCGATCGGATACGGCACCGAACGGTTACTTCCCTATTGTGGTATTCTTTGTTTCTAGCTATTTTTTTAATTGATTTTATTGTCATCCGTTGAACACCTCTGTTAGCAATCGGCGGTTAAGATATGCACGCTGTGGCCCGTTCCCGTGCAGACAGAGTGAGGTATCTGTTTGCAAGCAATCTGGGCAGGCTGTTATGCAGCCTACTGTTAGTTCTTGTAGTCGATCACCAAGTTCTGATAGATCTCGTCGCCCAGAGCCGGCGGCAAATTGATCATATGTAGCCCGGACGGTCGGATTCCGGATGACATGCTGATCAAGATGCAATGCCAGGTCCGCCACGCGAGGCGTTCGAGCGATTCGCTCACCAACTATTTCGTGTTGTTCGGCAACATATGCATAAAAGACTGCCAAATCACGGGTTTGCAAGAATGATCGAGCGCGCTTTGTTATTGCTGTTTTCAGATCAGCTTTGTTGTACCCTGTATCATCGCTTACGTTCTCCAATGTTGCCTCTACAATATCGAGGAACGACTCAGAATCGTTATGGAACAGATCATACAACACTGTACCACTGTGTTCTGCTAACAGAACGATCGCTGCCCTGTCAGCGAGACCTGTGTGGCAGTCCCCTTGATCAGCAAGGCCAGCTGTGATGTCTGTTGTGTCATCTTTTACGTATTTTTTATGTACCTCCTTTGCCAGTCCCGATCCGCCCTGAATTGGATCGTATACCGCGATTTGGGCTAATTCTTTGTTATTGGATTGGAAGTTCACATCGTACCACAGTTCGAACGATGTCCCACTCCCCGTGTATTCGTTACTCCACGTTGCTAGGGCGTGCTCTGCAGAATGGATGAGGACATATTCTGCAAACTCGAGTAGTTGGCTGTCATTCCGACAAAGTGCCAGTGTCCGTGCGAATTCGTCACTATGGTTGTTGATTATCTCATAGAACAGTGAGTCAGTATCCGGTGGATGTCCAAGCAAGCGCAATCGTGATTCGTTTCCTTGTTTGTCATTCGGAAGCAACCGTTTGACCTTTTTCGGGAGCTGGCTCCCCGATAGTCCGAACACCCCTATTGACTCTTCATCCTCCAATCTGAGTTCGTGATCGACACCGATTAAATGCTCAACGAGCGGTTCAATCGCGTACTCGTGTGGGATTGTTTCTCGTTCGAAAAACAAGTCCTCCCAAATTTTTGTTCGGACAAATGAAAATTGCAGGTCACGCCGAAGGTGTGGGTCACGTTCAAACGCCTGTTTGATCCGCTCCCGAAGGTTGTCTCGACGTAGTGAGAATGTGAGCAACTGGCTTTGTTCTTTGCTACCCACAAATGCGATCGTCTCATCCTCTTCGTGTCGATATCTGACAATGCCAGATTTCGTTTCTGTTGACCCTTTTGGATACAACGTTAGCAGAGAAGCATAGTAGCACCGCAGAAATTCTATCGCGTCTGTAAAACCATATCCCTCAATCAGATCGCTGTCTGTGACGCTCTCGGTTATCTCTGGAAGCTCACCTAGTGGATGTTTAAACCATAAGACGTTGATTGTTGGATCGCTTGAGAGTGGTTGTATATTTTCCACCGGAGGATTCCCTGTCCAGACTATTCCCAAATCCGGCAACCAAACGTAATTAACATAGTCTCGTTTGAGATTTTCATCCGTCACAACCATCCCTTCAGGAACGTACACCGTCACATCGTCAACCTGGAACTGGATCGGCCCATATGGAACGGTTTCGGCGTTGGAAATCATCGAGCGAAGTGGATACGAATCCGACCGGTCTATCATCGGTCCGACGTCGGCGAATCCGTTCTCAGACCGAAAGTCCCAGTTGCCACGGTAAAGCCCGAAGTTGCCCCAACGTCGTTTGTATCCTCCTGGAAGGAAGTTAGATAGAAATTGGTTCAGATTTTCATCAGCAAGGTGGTCTCCATTTTGATCAATGACTGAGATTGATCCGCCGACGCGCTCCGAAATGAAGGTGTTTGGAACTCTGTAGGGGTCCTCTACGAGTGGGTCGTTATCGTTGAGTTGGATGAAATCTAAGTAGGAGGAATAATTTGTCCCGGCGACAGACTGGAGTTTCTGCCGAATCCCACGGAGTCGTGCGAGTCGATCTTGAGCGTTGAGATCTTTGTTCATTGGGTTTCCTCCATAATCTGATCAATCAGTCTATTCAGATGCTCGTAGTTACCGGTGTATCCCCCTTGCTCCATCGACTCCGAAAAGAATTCCCAGTATGGCGTATCGTTTGTTCCTGGTGCGACAGGCTCGTTGAGCAACGCGATATACGCAGAAAAATTCTTCAGCACGCGGTCTATCTGGTCTGCGTCGGCACTGAACGCATCCTGAAGCCATTTCTCGATGTCCTGTTCATGTTTTACAAACATTGACTGGAGATAGTCTATATCCGGGCCGATCCGTGAGCCGCCCTCGAAAATTCGCTCAGCGTCGATGTTGTGAT
>LKMM01000136.1 GCA_001563885.1 Natrialbaceae archaeon B1-Br10_E2g27 | reverse complement strand
GTGGTCGTGGCTGTGCTGGTTCGTTCTGCCACCGGAGACAGTCCAGTTGTGGGGTAACCACGATATATACGCATTCGGACGCTACGGGTTCGTATGAACGACCTTTTTCCAACGCTGTCGGCTGTCGACCGCGTGAGCGACGTCTCGAGTGATGAGGTACTTCGAGTGCTGGCCGAGGCGGACGCCAGAACGGTACTGGCGTACGTGAGCATCCATCCCGAGGCGACCCTCGAGGACCTCGCAACGGTCGTCGTCGGGACTGAGGCGGCCGACGATCACCGGGTCGGGACGCCAGCGGATCACAGCCGTGCCCGAATCCGCCTCCACCACGCCATCCTTCCCTGGCTCGATGACTGTGGCTTTCTTTCGTACTCGTCAGAGACGGGACGAGTAAGCGACGTAGACGTCCCCGACCCGGTCAGGTCGTTGCTCGAGGTCGAGGCAAATGACGACGTTTCGTGAAAGCCTGCGGATGGTCGAGAATCAGCGAAAACGCCTCGAGGTCCATGCCGACGACGAGGAACGCATCCGGGAGCTTCGCCGCCAGTTTGCAGTCCACAACGTCGACATCGAACAACGGCTTCCCACAACGCTCGCCGATCCGGGTTTCGTCGTCGTCCGCGACGATGAGTCGTCGTTTCTCGGCGCGGTTGGTCTCGATCACCTCGACGATATCCTCTCGCCTGAGATCCACCCACCCTGGCACATCGACGAGACGGATGCCGATCTCAGCGACCTGTTCGATTTCCTCGAGAACACCCTGTTTAGTTCCTACAGTCGGCGACAACTGCTCGCGACGAGTCGCGAAATCGAAAGTCGAGCCTGGCGTGTCGGCCACGGACGGTTGTACGCCGGCTTCCAGCGATCGGATGCACTCGAGACACAGGCCAACGTCTACGAACGCCTTGGGGCCGATAGATCGCTTTCGGTTACGGCCTTCGTGCCCGAGGAACCAACTGAGCCACTCGAGGGAGTCAGGATTATCACCGACGACAGCGAGACGATCGAACGCTACTGGTTTGCCGTCTTCGACGGTGGCGGCACCGACCTCCAGAAGTGTGCGCTGATCGCCGAAGAACGCGACCCCGACACCTACGTCGGCTTCTGGACGTACGATCCCGCGTTCGTCGATGACCTACTCGAGCACCTCGAGGCAATGACGCCACGCCAGGCTGACTGAGAGCCGTTTGCACACGGAACGTGAACATACACGGTCCAGTGACGGTCAAGATGTCGTCGAATGGACTTATCTCTCACAGTGTCATCAGTTGACCTGCAGGCCACTGACAGGCTTGCCACTGTGAACGTCCCGTCGACGGCTGGCGTGATTCACCAGCCGGTTTTCAAAACGTCGAACTAACGCCCCGATATCAGGGGTGGCGATCCTCTTGTGCCAGCAGGGATATCAGTTCGGAGCCATCTCCAGGCCCGAGGCGATTAGCCGACGAAGGAGCACGACGACGCCGTTTTCCAGGCCCGTGGCGAACACCGCCCGTTCCGGGCTCGTCTCGTCGTCGCCGTCCGGATAAAACGACCCGATCAAGAGCGTTTCCCGGTCGATGAGCAAGATTCGGCTGATCGCAACCTGGTGGTCGGGATCCGGGCCAACGAGCCAGTCCAGTTCGGTTTCGAACGTTTGGACCCCGGGCAGTTCCGCCCCGAGATGTGCAGTGATCGCGTCGGTCTGTCCTCCAAGGTAGATTGTAACATCTCGCTTCTGGGCCGTCGTGAGCGCATCGAACACCGGCTCGCCCATGATCTCAGTGTCGACGACCAGAAACGCAATCTCGGATTCGGCCTTCCCGATCAACTCGAGTGTCCGCGATGCGATTGCCTCGGTGCCGGTCAACGACCACACCTCCTGTAGCTGGTCGGTCTCTCGGTCGGGTTCGCGTACCTCGGTCGTCTCGAGATACGACTCGAGCGTATCGATCCGACTTTCGTACTTCTGTTTTAACGTCTGGGTTGCCTCGTCGATGGTTGCGGCTCGAAACCGCTGTGGACTCGTATGCTGGACTTCGACCAGCCCCTGTGACTCGAGGACGCGGATCGCATCGTATACCCGCGTTCGTGGCACCTCAGAGATTTCGTGAATCTCCTTTGCAGTCCCAGTCGAAAGCTGTGTGAGCGCCATAAAACAACGCGCTTCGTACTCTTTGAGTCCAAGTTCCTGTAGCAAACTAATCGCCTCGGCGATGGTGTCTTCCTGTGTCATGGCCCAACCACGAGTTCGTCGTTCGAACGTGCGGATTAAATCACGCGGCTAAAAAAGGATTTGTGTGTGGGTGCGTTTCCTCGAGGGTGTCGACGGTTCGGGACGCAAATTAACTCAGATAATCACACAAACTACTTAGGGGGGTAGACGGTACTGTCATCTGGCGTGGCCCGTTCTGGCCCAACCACGACGGGACACGTCGTTCCATACACATTTGTGCAGAATAATAACTACTATTCGACCAATAATGGAATTTACGAGCGAAAGTAACTCCATTCGAGCGAATGCAGTCGATGCCGTCTCCGAACCTCACACCCAGTCGCCGGGCAACTTCTCTCGGTTGTCGTCCAGTAACTCGAGTGTCGGCCGGATGCGCTCGAAGTCAGGTCCACGCGTGATGACGTCGTCCGATCGGTCCCACTCGATATAGCCGTAGGCCTCGAGTTTCGGGAGATGGACGTGATGGTTTGCGATACGGTCGCTGTCCGTTTCGGACACGGCATGTTGAGAGTTCACAAGATCAGCAGCCTGCTGGGGATTATGATCCAACAATGCAACCAATATTTTTCTCTGGTGTGCATTTGATAATGAATCGAATAAATCGTTGGCCATGATAAACACGATTACTCCCGCAGTCGAGTTAAAGACCAGACAATTTCAGCCACTGCCGTTGTTTTGATTAACCGAGTGACAGACGGCCGGTTCGATGTTACCGATCGTCGTTGGCCCGAAGAATTACCGACTCACAGAGAGCCTCGACGCTTTCCTCGCGCAATCTGCGCTGTCTGCTTGCGCCACTCTCTCGTTCGTAGACGTCTTTGATGCCGTCGATTCCAAGTCGGGAACACTCCCGGTCGACGAGTTCGCCCAACTCGACCGTCCGCTCGAGATCACGAGTGATGAACGACGCCTCGTGGCCGTGACGAATCGCGCGCCATTTGTTTTCGTCCAGTAGCTCGCGACGATGGTTGTACCCATAGCCGCGTTCGCCGTCCTCGTAGGCTTCAGCGAGCGATTCGACCAGCGCGTGGGTGTATTCGACGAACGCGAGTACAACCTCGGGGTCGGCCTGTCCATCCGGCGCGCGGAGTTCGACTGTCCCGTGGGCCGTATGCGGGCGGACGTCATACCAGAGTTCACCTCGGTCTTCGATCGAGTCGGTCTCGAGCATCCGGCGTTCGAACCGGTCGAAGGCAGCGAAATCCTCGAAGTACGTCGGCATGCCCGTGTTGGGCAGGGCCTCGAAAATCTTCCCTCGAGCCGACTCCAGACCCGTATCGAACCCGTTCCAGAACGGCGAGTTCGCCGATAAGGCAAGTACGATGGGGACATACCACCGAAGTTCGTTTGCGATCCAGACGGCCTTATCGGCGTCGTCGACACCGACGTGGATATGCACGCCAGCGGTCGTATTCCGGTGTTGTGGGTACTGGATCCGATCGAGCTGGGAGCGATAACGGGGTTTTTCGGCGTGTTCGAGTTCGCGCCACGTTGCAAGCGGGTGAAGCCCGGCGGCGGCGATCCGGTAGCCGTGGCTCTTTGCGTGTGAAATGAGGGCCTCACGGACCGCATACAACGACTCGCGGGCCTCACTCGGCGTTTCGATCAACGGTGTCTGGGTCTCGATGACACACTTGAACAGTTCGTGATCGAGTCGCCCCTCGAGAAGTTCGGGTGGTTCGTGTTCGTAGACCAGTTCGTCCGTGCCACTCGTCGGCCGCCCACGGTCGTCGACGACGAAACACTCCTCTTCGATTCCCAGGGTCCCCATCCGTGTGAACGATTCCGACGAGCCGCGTTCCATCGTCGGACCCTTGTGGGTCCGGTATTATTACGGTTTGGAGTTGGCTCGAGCCGCTGAGATTTCCCGGTTCACCGTGGCAGGAATCGTTTTTTGTCCGTCCGCTCTACTGTCGGGTACATGGAGTATACCACTCTCGGTTCGACAGGGATGGAAGTAAGCCGCATCTGTCTGGGCTGTATGAGTTTTGGCTCGAGCGACTGGCGTGAGTGGGTCTTAGCGGACGAACGGAGCCACGAGATCATCGAGCGGGCGATCGATCTGGGAATCAACTTCTTCGATACCGCGAACATGTACTCGCTGGGCGAGTCAGAACGGATCCTCGGAGAGGCACTCGAAGGCTACCGCGAGCGGTCGGTCGTCGCGACGAAAGGCTACTTCCAGATGCGCGAGGACGACCCAAACTCACAGGGACTCTCCCGGAAGACGATCGAACAGGAACTCGAGGCCAGTCTCGACCGACTGGGGATGGAGACGATCGACCTCTACCAGATCCACCGCTGGGACGAGGAGACACCGATCGAGACCACGCTTCGGGCACTCGATGACGCTGTTCGGCGGGGACAGATCCGGCATGTTGGTGCCTCCTCGATGTGGGCCCACCAGTTTGCCAGGGCCCTTTATACGAGCGACCGACTCAACGCGGAGCGGTTTGTGACGATGCAAAACCACTACAACCTCGTCTACCGGGAAGAAGAACGCGAGATGTTACCGCTGTGTGCAAACGAGAACGTCGGCGTCTTGCCGTGGTCGCCGCTGGCTCGTGGCTATCTCACCCGTCCTCACGAGCAAATCGACGCTACCAGACGCGGGGAAACCGAAGAACACCTCTACGAGCATCCATATCGCGAGGGCGGTGGCCCCGAAATCAACGAGCGCGTCGCCGAACTCGCCGCCGAAAAGGGCGTGACGATGGCCCAGATCGCACTGGCCTGGCTGTTGCACAAAGAGTGGGTCGACGCCCCCATCGTCGGCACCACGAGCGTCGAACACCTAGAGCAGGCCGTCGAAGCCCTCGAGATCTCGCTTTCTACCTCGGACATCGCCTACCTCGAGGAGCCATACGAACCTGTACCGGTATCGGGCCACAGTTGACCGGGCTGTTGACGATGTGGGCGTGGGCAATCGAGTTGGTGATCGGCGCGGAAATATTCGCCAAAGAGAAACCTAATTAGGTTTCAAACGAGCATTGTTGTGGGCAACAATAATTACGCTTCGTTCACAAGCTATGCCTACGAGCGACGACCGACCTGATCGAGAAACCGACAGGTCGGATTCAATACACGAATATGCCGATTACCAGATACGACGGCCAGCGACAGACGACGACCGACGAGCGTACCGACTCCGACCGCACGCCGACAGAACGCCAACGCTGTCCGGAGTGCGATGGGCGATTGCGAACCCAGGAGAGTCAGATCCACTGTGAAGAGTGTGGGCTCGTCGTCGACGAGGATCGAATCGACCACGGCCCCGAGTGGCGGTCGTTTTCCGACGAGGATAGACAGTCGAAATCCCGCGTCGGTGCGCCGACGACCGGGATGCTCCACGACCGCGGCCTCTCGACGACCATCGACTGGCGAAACCGGGATGGCTACGGTGGACTCCTCTCGAACGAACGACGCCGCAAGTTCCAGCGGCTCCGACGCTGGGACGAACGCTTCCGGACACAGGACTCGAGTGACCGAAATCTGAAACACGCCTTGGGCGAAATCGACCGCATGGGCTCTGCACTCGGCCTGCCTGATTCGACCTGTGAGACTGCAAGCGTCATCTACCGGCGGGCACTCGAGGAAGACCTCCTGCCGGGACGGTCAATCGAGGCAATGGCGACGGCTTCGCTGTATGCGTCGCTCCGGCAGGCCGGGATCCCCCGCTCGGTTGACGAACTCGCGACCGTCTCGCGGATCGACTATCTCGAGGCCACCCGGGCCTATCGGTATCTCGTCCGCGAACTCGAACTCCCGATGGCACCGCCGGATCCCCTCGAGTACGTGCCACGCTATGCCTCCCAGCTCGAGGTATCAAACGAGACCGAACAGCGCGCCCGCCAGCTACTCAAAAACGGGATCGAAGCAGGCGTTCACAGCGGCAAACACCCGGTTGGGCTCGCAGCGGCTGCACTGTATGCCGGCGGCCGACTCACGGGTGAGGATCTCACCCAGGACATCGTCTCTGGGGCCACCGATGTCAGCGAGGTAACGATTCGAAACCGCTACCAGGAGCTACTCGAAATCGAGTTGAGCGATCAGCCTCGAGTCGACGCCACCTAACCGAACTCGCGGTCGACCGACCACACTCGAGCCCGGCCGATCACACCCGTAGAACACCGTGTTCGATCGGCCTACCACGAGTCGAGAGCGAGGGAATCGTTTATTTTTGACAGCACTCAACGGGTATGTATGAAGACGCCAACAGTAGACGATATCAGCCAGCTACGAACTCGAGCGACGAACGTCTTGCTCCGGGCCCGCTACGCCGCGATGGGCGCTGCCGTCGGGGCCGCGATCGGCGGCCTCGTAAGTCGCAACGCGGCGAGCACCGGCGGTGCGATCGGTGGCCTCGTGGGCGCAGTCATCGCCGAGACACGCTGGACGGCCAGTTCAGCCCTCGAGACCGTCCGTGAGCGACGACAGAATTAGCTGCCGTTGAACGCGGCTTCGCCCTCGAGGGCCGTCTCTCTGAGTCGCTTGCCGCGTTCGCTATCGACTGTCAACTCCGGCACCGTCGTCGGTTCGTCGGCCTCGTCGATGGCGACGTAGACGAAATAGGATTCGGTCGTCCGCTCGCGTTCACGCGTTCGGATATCCTCGCGTTCGGTCACCAGCCGGACGTTTACGCTCGAGCGGCCGGCATCGTAGACGTAGGCCGTGATGTAGGCGATGTCGCCGACGGTGATCGGCCGCTCGAAGTTCATCTGGTCGACACGAGCAGTTACACAGGTCTCGCCCGAAAAGCGCATCGCCGACATCGCGCCGACTTCGTCCAT
>LKMM01000135.1 GCA_001563885.1 Natrialbaceae archaeon B1-Br10_E2g27 | reverse complement strand
GTCGTCATCGCCGGGATCGCACCCATCGTCGCTAAATCCTGGGCGACCTGATTTGCGCCATGGTGGCCGCCCGTAATCGGGATCGCCCACGTCAACTCCTCGTCGACGACACAGATCGCCGGATCGTCCCACTTATCATCCAACAGGTGGGCCGTCTTTCGCATCGCGATCCCGCTTGCCATCAACCCAATAAAGCAATCGTACTCGCCCCAGTGTTCGTCGAAGACGGTGCCGTGATACTCGATGATATCGATCCGTTCGTACCGATCGTCGAGTCCGGATTTGATCCCTGTAGCGGTCTCGAGTTTGCGCTCGAAGGAAATTATCGCAATCTCGTCGGCAACTTCGCCGTCCGAATCCGCCACAGAACAGTGACCGCCGTCGTCGTCAGTTCCCGAACTCATCGATTCTCTCCCTGTAGATTGACTCGAGTGCTCACGAGAACCACCAACACGTTCCTCCCTAATACAAGCTACGTTTCCCATATACAAGACAGGTTTAGTTAGGAAGAACACGCCGAACGATTCGCTCTCGAGGTATCTCGGCATCACGAGAGCACTGTCCTCGAGCGACCAGTTTGTGAGCCCTTTAGCTGAGAATCTGGACGAGAGTCAAACCGGTATCTATCAGTCGATCTCTGGATAGTGACACTCCTCTTCGATCGTCTCGTTGGCGACGTGTTGGGCAAAGTCCGGGCCGACCTGATCCCACGTCGGTGAGCAGGCGTTTTGTCCCACAAAGCTTGGACTCGTATCGGCGACAGCGGGCATACCGCCGGTTCGAAGCACGCCGCCTGGCATGATTACAACTACTTCAGTCGTGCTTTCGAAGTCGATGGGTTCGTTCACACCGAGATCGGCCGTCGAACCGTCGTGTAACTCGACCTCGACCGGCCGGTGTTCGCGGACGTAGGTCAGCCGATCGGCATCGGAGGGGTCACCCACGGTCGCGCTGACTTCAAACCTGGCGTACTCTCCCATGACTGTATTCTCCCACGTATTGATCTGGAAATACCACGCCGATGGTGGAATCGGGGTCAACGGAATACCCGGCCACCCACCCCGATTGTTACTCCGAATCGTCATCGGGACGTGTTTCGTCTCCGCATCGAAGTCCGTTATCGTCTTTGCTTCCGGACGCACTGCAGAATCCTGCTCTCGAGTGATGTTTTCGTGGGTCATATACGTCGGCGAGCCAGCAACCTCGAACTGTGCATCGTCGAGTACCGGGGACCCCTCGATTTCCTCGGGATCGCGCTCGACATCCGCGTTTACCATATCCTGGGCGAATCCGAGAATATCGTTCGCCCCATCTTCTGGGCCACTCCCCACCTCATCGAGTTCTCCCTCGAGGTCTTCGAGATTTTCCTCGTATGTCCTGCCGACCCGATCGATATAGTGATACATCCGATCGAAGTACGCCTTCCGAACCTGCACCGTCAGAAACTCATCTGGGTTCTGGAACGTCCCATCAGCGGAATCGGCTGAAATATTGTCATAGACAAATTCCTCACGTTCAGCCTCAATGTGATCGATCAACCCCGAAATTGGATCCTCGTCCGGATCCAGCAAGTCTGTCCGGTCGACAGTGTAGTTGTTTTCGTCCTTTTCGGCCCAGTCGGTGAACTCGTTGTGGGTTTCGTTGAGATCATCACTCAGCTGCGAGTGGATAGTTGTCCGATCGATCGTTGGAAGTAACTCCACACTCTCATACGTTCGTGACTGATCAGCGATCACCTGCGATTCGATCTCGTCTTCGAGTCCGCCCCGACTCGAGGCAGACCCACCGAGCGAATCCAGGCTGCGTTCGACATCCCGTTCGACCGTCCCGTAGACGGTTCCACCCTCGAGGGAATCGACGATCGAATTGGTGTAAGCTGTGAAATAATTAACGTGGTAGCCGACATCGATCTCTAACTGATCGCTTGCGTTCCCATCGGGCTCTGGGACCTCCGATTCGTTCTCGACGGAGTCGATTTCGTCGATTGATATGTCGACCGTCGGCTGATACAAGAAATCATACTCGAGGTCTGGATCGGTCTGTGATGGGAAATCAAAGCCCCGGTCGTCTTCGTATAACTCGTCTTGGGGGTGGAAATCGTAGTCGGCGTCAACCGTAAGATCGAGCGTGACATTTGCGCTTCCAGACCTCGTATTTGATGCTGTTGAGTCGTCATATTCCCAGGTGTCTGTCCGGGTGATATCGAGTTCGGCCTCTGCTTGGAGTTCGTGTATCGGCTCGTTGCTATCGGGTAACGGTTCGCCGTCGTGCATAGCAGTTTTTGGCGTCGCAGCGTCGATATCGAACTCCGTATCATCGTGTGACCAACTCGAGTTTATCCTAGACGGACGCTCGGCTCTGGGTGGGACTGAATCGAGTACCGTGTTAGCATTCGGTTCAATTTCGACGGTGTACAGTTCGTCCATCATCGTCCGAATCGTCCGGATGTTGTCGTCGATATCCGGTGTGTCTTCGCTCTCGTTGTCCTCGTAGGTATCGTAGGTATCGTCGACTTCATCCCGATACTCGTCCTCAACTTCCTCATCCAGAAACGACTCCGTTCGATCGGCAAACCACTGGGCTTCGTCGTGGGCCATGTGACCCTGATCTGTGTAGTAGGTCGCTCCATAGTAGGCGTTTGCGCCTTCAGCGAACTCGGTCATCGAAATCTCTTCTTCGTCGTCCATAACGTCCATCTCCTCGATCCCGCCACGAAGCATATCCAGCAGGTCCACTTCAGGGAGTTCGCCAGAGGCCTCATCGCCAAATAGCCACTCCTGGACGAATCCACCATCACAGAGTTGCTCTTCGATGTCGATCTCTTCGGATTCGCCACTCTCATTTTCTATCTCGACGGTATCGCCGTCGATCCCGGCATCCTCAGCATCGAACGGCCTCTCTTCTTCGTCGTCGCCCATCGAATCCGAGATCTGGTAGGCCATACAGAGATAGCCCGGCCGCATCGTTCGGTCAGCGTAGGGATCACGGGTCCCAAACACGTCGTGTTGAACGTCGAAAATGGCATCATTGGCCATTACCTCCGTATGATTCGGCTCGAGGACGCGCTCGAAGTCGTGATCGCCAGGCCGGTTCGTCTCCTGAAAGCGATCCCAGCCGGCTTTGAAATACGCCAACAGATACAGCCGTGCTGCTGTATGCTGGCCGAGCGTTTCGACTTCGTTATCGACTCCACCCTCGAAAAAGCCCTGGTTGAGCCGATGTTCGTACTCGTTGGTCCGTTCGTTCAGTTGCATCACTGGCGTCCCGACAGTAACCGTGATATCGCGGTAGGCCGTCGGCACGTCATCACGTGTCGCATCGACGTCGATTCGAACGTCCTCGAGTGTCACCTCGAGCAATCCGGCCTCGAGATCCGTCTGTGGACGATCGCCGACGGTGAGGTTGACTCGATCGATCGCCTCATCCGGGGAGATACCGTCATCACTTCCTGCGTCAGCCACCGGTGGGACCGACACCTCCGATCGGACGCTATCTAGGTCCTGTGTCGCTGCCGGAATCCGATCGTGAGCTTCGAGGTAGATGAGCAGTTTCAGATACTGCTCGAAGTTTTCTTCCTGATCGTTCGTCTCATCGATTGCATCGATCGTGCTGTTGGTTGCATTAATTACCGGCACGCTGACGGCCGCGTGGCTAGCGTCGATCGATGCCGACCGGAGTTCCGCCTGTGCTGTCGTTTCGCTGCGGTCGACAACCAGCGAGATATCCTGATCGACCACCGGTTCGGGTCGCTGCTCGAGTATTCCAATAGCAACGATACTCGAGACGAGCAGCAGTACGGCAATCAGCGCAAACGGGACGTGTGCCCGTTCGTCTGCGATCGTCAGCGTTCGTCGACCGGTTCGTGATGCGTTCTGTCGAGTACGTCCTGACTTGCTCATCGTTCGGTTGCCTGAACGGTAATATCAACTGTTTCGACCGAGACGTACGCAGTAATAGTCGGCTCTGCAGCGGCGACAAATGCCTCTTTGTCTCCGCCGTGTTCCGCATACGTCTGATTGAGGTCATCGGCGATTGGATCGTCGACGATGTCGTCTTCGATGCTGTCGGCCAGCGCGTCGGTGAGTTCGGCGTTTGCCTCCTCGGTGTTCGGCTTCGTCCCCGTGATCGACTCGTTGATGTCGTCAACTCGGTCCTCGTCGTCGAACGCCAGCGCGAGTTTTCGGTAGTCATAGGTCGTCACCGCGTTTTCGGTCAGCGTCGACTCGAGGGTATACTGGGTCTCAGCGATCGGAAACATGGCCTCGATAATCCGGTCTGAGAGCGCAAGCGAGAGATTCTCGACACCGTCTCCCTGTGTTTCTTTCCCCTCATAAAATGTCTCGGCGAGCGGTTCGGTCTCAGCTCCCGCCATGCTCGTCGAGACGGTCGTTGACGTACTCGAGATATCCGTCGTACGAGGCGGTTGTTCGCCGGCCGTCGCCGTTCCATTGATCGACGCGTTCTCGTAGGGCTCCCAGGTCGCAACGGCGTACACCGAATCGTCAGCGCCGACGAGTTTGCCTCGGATGGCAGCATCGACCGAGTCCTCGACGGTATCGGCGTAGGCCAGCGGCTGGTCGCCGTCGTAGGTGACGTTTACCAGTGTCGCCTCTGTGAGCAATGCAGGGGCCGCGTCGTACGTCGTAATCGTGTACAACTCGGGAGTTTCCTTGGGATCGAGCCCGTCCGGGTTCGAGAAGTAGCCACTATCGATGGGTGCGTGCCCGGATTCGTTTTCGACGGTCAGATTGTACGAAATCGTTACCGTCGATCCCGAAAGCGTCTGGTAGGCCCGATCACCGCGGTCGTCGTCGATCGGGTCGTCGTCTGCATGCAAAAAGACCCCGATCAGCAACACCGTCGCGCTGATAATCAACAAGGCAAGCGAGACGTCCATCACTGTCGATATCGCCCGCTTGCGGTCGTCACCAACGACTGATCGGCCTACCATACTGCCACCCGGAGGGTTCCGGATCGAACGTCGGCCGGATGATCGACGGCAACCGGAACCGACTGCGTCGCGACGCTCGCTTCGGCCGGCGGGCCGTGTTCGTCAACGTACGCCTCGAGTTCGGCTCGGTTACTCCCTGTCCCAATTCCCTCCTCAGGATTGTACCCGGACGGGAACGCCGCCGTCTCGACTGTGCGATACTCGTTTCCATCGACGGCCGTCACCTCGACAGCGACCGTCTTCCCAACTGGAAGCGACTCGTTCGTGATGAGTTCGCCGACAGTATCTGCATCGCTGTGGCTCTGTACGATGCCATCCTGTTCGATCTCGTTCCAGACCCGGTCTGCTGTCTGCTCGGCCGTCGACTGATCGCTGTATCCAGGAACAACTGGCTGGACAGCCATCACGTACAACCCAAGCCCCATCGCGAAGATCGAGACGGCGAAAATCGCCGCCAGCGGTTCGGTCTGTCCCCTACACCACGACCAGCGTGACATAATGAACACCTCGATTGTCGTCGTGCCAGTGGGGATCGTCGAACTCCTCGAGGGTCAGATCGGGCCCACAGACGGTCGTCCACTCCTCACTCGTCTCGATCGTTCCCCGACAGTCTTCGAAATCATCCCCACGAGCCGTCACCTCGAGTTCGTATGAACCGGTCCACAGTTCGACCGGTTCGTCCTCTGTGTCGGTCGCCTCCTCTAGTGTCGTATCGCTCAACGTGATCCGTTCGCTCCCTTCGAGTCCTTCGAGGGTGACCTGCTCGTCGTGTATCGGTTCGATATCCGGATCGTCGTCACACCATATATCTGCGATAGAACACGTAAACCCCGTTACCCGATCGGTGAGCCAGCCGCTCGATTCGTCGACGTCGATCGTCTCGACGACTGGCGTTCCCTCGAACTCGAGTTCGGTTTCACTCGAGACGTTTCCAACTTCCCTGAGCCGGATCTCGCCGACGACCTCGACGTCCTCCTTCTCGAGGTCGTCGTCGGTTTCGGTCAGGTTCTTTGCAAGGTCGTCGTTGGTTTCCGCTCGAGTTTCGATGCCGACTGCAGAATCCTCCTCGATCGCGATTGTTCGAGCGACGAGTTCTCCCTTCGCATAGAGGTCTTCCCCGGTGTTTTCCTCGTCGGCCGACGCGACCTTGCCAAAGAACGTGCCGGATCCATCGGTATTTGGGTCGGCCAGTTCCTCCTCGAAGGCGTCCTCGAACGATTGGCCGTTGACGATGTTCTCGAGACGGTCGTCTCCGTTTACCGGGACAACGGTACCGTAGGAAAAGCTCGCGTGTGACTCGCCATGGTCGTTTTTCATCGTAATCGTCTGGTGGTCGATACGGACGATGTCGGCGTCGTGTTCGTAGGATGCACTCCCAGCGAACTCACTGGCTGTGACACCCTCGATCGTATTCGCCGTCTGTGTGGCGTCAGGTGGCGGTGCCGAGGGAATCCCCACGGCGATCCCAGCGAACGTCGCGCTGATGATCACCACCGCGACGTAGACATACCACGCGTCGGCCGGGGCTTCGAAATCCATGCTGGTGCTGGCGCTCGTTCGTATTTAAACTCTGGACCGGTCAGCTCGGATCGAGTAACGTGATATCCATTATGCCAACAGTCAGTACGAACAGCACCATCGACGAGAGCAACGCCCGACCGACGTGGTAGCCAAACAGCGTGCGATCCATTCCGTATCGGAGCGCATACGAAAGCGGTGTCAGGATACATGCGAGCATGATCAGATAGACTGCAACGACGACCCCGAGTTGTTCGATCGGTAACGTCGTCGCCTCGCCGAACCCGTCGAACGTCGCAAAATCGTCTGCGGTAAGCATACCAGCCATACCCACCGTCGCGCCGCCGACCATTGGACCGAAGTACGCTGCAGTGTTATCGAGCGTACTCGTCACGCGGATCAGTGCACGTTTGGTCTCTGCTTCGACCTCCTCGAGATCCTCGAGATGGTCGGCCATCGAAACGATCGCTCTGCCGGCTGGTCTTCCTTCCTCTCCAGCGATGGCGAGTAAGGCTGCCATACTGTGTGCACGCTGGCTAG
>LKMM01000134.1 GCA_001563885.1 Natrialbaceae archaeon B1-Br10_E2g27 | reverse complement strand
CCGACCGGTTCGCACGCCCTCGACGAACCTCCCCTCTCCGCACGGCGAGCCTCGACACCCCGGTGTTCGACCGTGTGCGAACCGTTCGGTTCTCTTTCCGACCGGCGCTGTGTGGTTTCTATGATTGGTTGTTAATGCTGCCGGAGGTACGTCGTGAAAATTTGACCGTTCGAACCGTCGATACGGATTCGTTTCTCGAGTTATGCTCTGATTACAGCTATCCCTGTGATACGTCCGACTTCGTGGCCGGTTTGCAAGTCGGGAAATCTTAAAACAGGAACTACGGCAGTTATACATCGATCTCTTGATTGTTCTGGCGGCAGTCGTCCTAACCCAAAACCAACGCCATGGTCACCTCGAGTCGGCTGCCTCTCGTTTTTGCGTCACGTCGGTTATAGTTCAGGCTATGTCTGACATAACAATACCCAACCCACTGGAAGCGCCGCCTACAGGCTCTCGTGGGCGGCCGCCGGTTCGACTCCGGCAGGGAGCGTATGGCTTCAGACGGCGCGTACTCCCCGCACACGTTTTCGGTAGACGGTAGACCGGCCGCCCTCGAGCGAGGCTTTTGGGTTCTCGTCGTACTCTCGTTGATCGGCGACATCGTGACGACCTTCGTGGGACTGCACCTGGGGTTGGCCGAATCCAACCCGGTCGCCCGGAGCGCAATCGACGGCTATGGACTTCTGGGGATGGTCGGACTGAAGGCATTTGCCGTCGGCGTCGCCCTCGCGTGTCGGCCGCTGCTCCCGGCTACCTACCGACCGCTCATCCCTGCTGGCCTCGCTATCCCGTGGACGATCGCCGTCTGTATCAACCTCTATATGATCTCGACGGTAGTTTGATACTACCGCCAATAACCGGTCGAACCGGGCGTCGTCGACAGCCACCAAAGTTGTAATTTTTGTCATCATCTCACCGGTAATATTTTATAAAAACCTGTAGAACTACTCGATCAATGAACGCGATAGCGATGAACGACGGACTCGACGACTCCGAATCACTCTTCGATCACGAAGAGAAACTGCTCGAAACGCAGGAGGCAACGACACGTCGGGCGTTCGTCCGAAACGTCCTCGGCGTCCAGCCGACCGACGACGTGCTCTCGGTTGGCTGTGGGCTGGGGTTCGAACCCGCCGAACTCGCGGAGTCGGTTGGGACCGACGGCACCATCGTCGGGATCGATACAAGCGAGTCGATAGTCTCTGCGGCGAGAAAGCGCTGTCGCGATTATTCGAACACGGACATCGTACAGTCCGAACCGACCGAGATACCAGCCGACGACGACCGCTTCGACAGCGCCGTCGCCACACAGGTCTACCGATCCGTCGACACCCTTGGGCCAGCACTCGGGGAACTCCGTCGAGTCCTCCGGCCGGGTGGTCGGGCGGCAATTTACGAGACGGATTTCGACTCGTTGGTCTGGCGATCGTCGAACCCCGACCGAATGGACCAGGTCATAGAGCGAGTCGACCAGCTCTGTCCACAGCCGGCGTTGGGTTCACGGCTTGGGCCGGAGCTGCAGGATGCAGGATTCGTGCTCGAACGTGTCGAACCGTATACGATCTGTAACATCCGACTCCAAGAAGGGACGTTCAGTTATCACTTCATGTACGCGCTGGAAAATACGCTGGTCGAACGGGGACTCCTCGAGCCGGCTGAGGCGTCGGCGTGGGTCGAGGAACTGCTCGACCTCGAGGATGCCGGAGAGACGTTTTTCAGTCTGACACAGCACTGTTATGTGGTTCGGGTCGATACGCTCGGATTGGCCGAGTGAGAGCCGACAACCGGCGTGTGTTCACGGCCGGCGATGACCTGATCGACGCCCCGCTTTTCGAATACACCAGACGAATCCACGAGCACACAGCAACTGACCGAGAAAAGTGATCGTTCGCTGAATATATTATCCTGTTTATATCCTATGGGTAAACATCCCGTGATAGATATTCGCTATCCTTTTCTTTCGGTCAGGTAAACGGCTAGTATGAGCGATTCGGCAAACCCGTTCGAAAGCTTACAATCACAGATCGACGACGCAGCGTCCGTCCTCGGTCTCGACGATGATCTGGTTACACGACTCAAACATCCGGAACGCGTCCTCGAGACGAATCTGACGGTCGAACTCGATGATGGATCGCTCGAGCAATTTCGTGCGTTTCGATCGCAGTTCAACGGCGACCGCGGCCCGTACAAAGGCGGGATCCGCTACCATCCACAGGTCAGCCGCGATGAGGTAAAAGCGCTCTCTGGCTGGATGGTCTACAAGACGGCAATCGTCGACATTCCGTTTGGCGGGGGAAAAGGCGGTATTGTTATCGACCCGACAGCGTACTCTACGTCCGAACTCGAGCGGGTCACCCGAGCGTTTGCGGTCGAACTGCGCCCGTTCATCGGCGAAGATCGTGACATCCCCGCACCCGACGTCAACACGGGCCAACGCGAGATGAACTGGATCAAAGACACCTACGAGACCCTCGAGCATACCACCGAGCCGGGCGTCATCACGGGCAAAAGCGTAGACAGCGGCGGTAGCGAGGGGCGGGTCGAGGCGACCGGCCGGTCGACGGTCATCGCCGCTCGCGAGGCGTTCGAGTATCTCGAGAAAGATCTCGAGGGCGCGACGGTCGCGGTTCAAGGCTATGGTAACGCTGGCTGGATCGCTGCGAAGTTGATCGACGAGATGGGTGCAACCGTCGTCGCTGCAAGTGACTCTTCCGGTGGAATCTACAATCCCGATGGCTTCGATCCGGTCGCTGCCAAAGATCATAAAAACGAAACCGGAGCGCTTGTCGACTTCGAGGGCAGCGAAGAGAAACTCACGAACGAAGAGGTGCTCACTCTCGATGTCGACTTGCTGATTCCGGCCGCCCTCGAGAACGCAATCGACGCCGAATTGGCCACAGACGTCCAGGCAGACGTTATCTCCGAAGCCGCAAACGGGCCATTGACCCCCGAGGCAGACCGCATCCTCACAGACCGCGACGTCTTCGTCATCCCCGACATTCTCGCAAATGCCGGCGGTGTCACCGTCAGCTACTTCGAGTGGGTACAAAATCGCCAGCGGTTTTACTGGACGGAAGAACGCGTCAACGACGAACTCGAGGCGATTATCGTCGAGGCCTTTGATTCGCTCGTCGAGACGCTCGAAACACACGATATCGAGAACCCCCGTACCGCCGCCTACGTCGTTTCGATTCAACGGGTCGCCGACGCCTTCGAGAAAAGCGGATCCTTCCCCTGACAGATACCTAACGGATTGGTCCAATTATTCGTCATTTTTACGTGAAATACGGCTGCTAGAGTCTGTTTTAACACCTGACTCGATAGCTTTTTTATATCTGGGAAGAACGGTTCAGCAGAACAGAATGGTTCGAGGCCGACTCCAGAGCTATCACGACCGGGCCCGAGAGCAACTTATCGCGGCGTTTCGGGAGGACCACACACCACGACAGGTTGCGGCGAGTTTCGCACTCGGAATGTTCGTGACAGCGTTACCGACCGCTGGGTTCGGTATCGGTCTCTTTTTCGTGCTCGTTTCCATCTTTTCGTGGATCAGCAAACCTGCGATTTTCGCCGCCGTTGCGGTACTCAATCCCGTTGTCAAACCGGCTATCTACGTCGCGAGCTTTCAGGTCGGTGGACTGTTCGTCAGCGCACCATCAGTTGCCGACGCTGAGCCGACCGCCGAAACTGCAACCGTCGCCGTCCAACAACTCCTGATCGGTAACGTCCTCATCGCAGTCGTGCTGTCGGTCGCCAGCTACGGTGTCGTGGTCTGGCTCACTCGAGTCCACCGCACCCGAACCTCCTCACCGGTTGCATCAAGGTTGTCGGCCGTTGGGTTCCTGTTCGGACGTCGGTAGCAGACGGCGTCATACCCCCAACTTGCGGCCGATAACGAGGCGTTGGATCTCGTTGGTTCCCTCACGGATTTCCATGAGTTTGGCATCCCGGTAGAACCGCTGGGGTGGGAACTCGGTCGTGTAGCCGTCGCCTCCGAGGACCTGTACGGCCGCTTGTGCGACCTCGCGGGCCGTCTCGCTTGCATCGAGTTTTGCCAGTGCCGACTCTCTGGTTACCGGATCGCCCACATCTTTGGTCCGCGCTGCCCGGTACGTAAGCAGACGGGAACGTTCGATTTTCCGGTGCATGTCCACGAGTTTGTTCCTGAACGCGTCAAACTCACAGATTGGGTGGCCGAACTGCTCGCGTTCGTTGCTGTAGGCGCTTGCGTGATCGTAGGCACCCTGTGCCAATCCCGTCGAAAGGGCAGCGACCGAGATCCGACTGCCGTCGAGCGTTTTTTCCGTCTGCTTCCAGCCGTCACCCTCCTCGCCCAGCAGTCGATCCTCGGGCACCCGAAGCTCCTCGAGTTGGATCTCACACGTTGGTGAGGCGTTTAGCCCCATCTTTTCCCAGACGGTCGTCACCTCGAAGCCGTCGTCCTCCTGGGGATCGATAATAAACGTCGAGATGTCCTCAAACCCCGCGTCGGGGTCGGTCACGGCGTTGAGCAGCAGGACTCCGGCCTCGGAGGCGTTCGTGATGAACTGTTTGGTCCCGTTTAGTACCCACTCGTCGCCCGCTTTTCGTGCTGTCGTGTTCATGCTGGAGGCCTCGGAACCACTTTCGGGTTCGGTCAGTCCCCAGGCACCGAGGGACTCCCCTTCGGCGAGCGGACACAGCCAGCGTTCTTTCTGGGCCTCGGTGCCGAACAGTTCGATCGGTTTCGCCACACGCGACGTGTGAACGACGTAAGAAAGGCCGACCGAACCGGAGACACGGCCGATCTCCTCGGCGACGAGGGCATACATGAGCGTATCCCCACCGAGTCCGCCGTAGGTTTCGTCGATTGGCACGCCCATCACGTCGAGCGCCGCAAGCTGGTCGAACACCTCCTCGGGAAACCGATGGTCGTCTTCGATCTCCTGGGCGATCGGTTCGATCTCCGAGGCACAGACGTCCTTGACGGTCTCTCTGATCATCCGGTGTTCGTCGGGCAGCGCAAAGTCCATACGCAATAGTTGCCAGCGTGTGAGATAAACACACAGCCAGTTTGGACACACTACCCGGCGAAATTCGTCTCCGTTACCAGCCGCGATCGTCCTCGTCGTCTTCGGTTCGACCGTCCAAAGTGTCGGGAGGGGTCGAGGGATCGTCTCCACCGTCGCGGACGGCCTCACGCTGTTCCGGAATAAGGTCGAGATCCGGGTTCGTATCCCCGAGTATCAACAGCGCATAGTACTGGAAGTACGTCCGGATCGGCATCTGTACGAGTCCGATAATCAACAGGACCGCTACTAAGGCGACCAGACCGATGGGGAGCGCCAAAATTAGCCCGATCTCGGCGAGGAAAATAACGAGAACGAGGACGAGAATACCGAACGGGATCACAACGAGTAACACTCCGACGAGGGTCATAAGGCCAGCAGCCAGGTTAAGTACAAGCTGGAGGATCCAGACCAAAAGCACGTATACGACGTACTCGCCGGTGTTACCAGCTAGCGTCGGGAAAAACCGCCGCCACGCGCTCACGACGCCACGGGACTCGAGGAGCATAATGGGGGCGACGAACTCGGAGGTAAATCGCATCACGATACCATAGATAATGCCGAGTACAAGCCCTAACAGCCCAATCGACAGGAGACTTCCGAGCACCGCTTCGGGTGAGTCGCCCGTCACGAAGACTGCTGCAAGCAGGCCGAAAACGGGGAGTGCCGCGAGAAACGCAACCCCAAGCCGGAACACGAACAGCCGAAGACCCCGCCCGAGATTTGCCCGGCTATATCGCCTGATGTGGACGTCTCCGGAGCGAAGCGATTCGATGAAGACGAACTCCGCAATTGCACTGAGCAGCCGAAACACCAGCCACAGGCCGACGAGAACGACGGCGATGATGAGACCAATCACCACCAACTCCTCGATCGGCAGCTCCTCGAGTGCCGGCTCAGTGACGAACTCCTCGTCGGTGGGTTCCTGTGGCAGTGGCTCGTCGGGACCGGTGAGGACTCCAGGATCAGCCGGCACAACACTTCCAAGCCCGGCCCCAGCGACGAACAACACGACGATCGCGAGTTTAATCCACAGCCACGGCCGAACCGGGACTAACAAATCCCGGGTTACGTCGATTGCGTCGCTTAAATCGTCGACTGCATCCATAGCCATCCCTAGCCCGCGACGGATGAAAATAATACTGTTCTGTGCACCTTCCCCAGACAGGTGGACGATTGGTCCACTCAATTGCCCCCTTGGGACTGGCGATCACCGACACACAGGAACAGCCGTCAGTGTTTGAGCCGAGCGACGTTCTCTTTGATCTGCCTGAAAAAGCCATCACCGGATTCTTCCTCGAGGGCAGCGCGCAACGTCGAGTTTTCCGGTTCGTCGCGGATGACAACCCGAAGATAGGGCTCGAGTTGATCGAAGGCATCAGCTAAAATAACGGTGTGGTTGTCTTCGTCGTGGTCGACGACGCCCGCATCGGCCAACTTCGGCACGTGACACTGGACCGAAGAGACGTAGACGCTTTTGTATTCATTTTTCGCGACCTCCTCGGGCGGGACGTCGTGTTCCCAGCCGGCCACCTCTTCGGCCAGTTTCGACAGTTCGATCGGGTCCTCTCGGCCGCGCAATGCGTACAACAGGTACCGCCGGCGGCGGTTGGCAAGTAACTCGAGGATAGTGTCGGCCGAAAGCTGCCGGTCACCCTGGCTCGAGGTAAGTGCTTCCATAACATGACCTTACTCCCCAGCGCGCAAAAGGGTGTCTTGAATATCCATATATCCGACAGACTGCGTCGAGTCGAACGACCGGCATACTGTACGTTTTGATTACTCGAGTGAGGTGAGCGTACTAGCGTTGATTGTGACAGCCGTAACAACAAAGCGACAAATTTCGATTCGAAATCCTTTTTTATACGATGGACGGAGTAAGAGATGAGCCGCCTTAGCTCAGACTGGGAGAGCACTCGACTGAAGATCGAGCTGTCCCCGGTTCAAATCCGGGAGGCGGCAT